>NZ_JBHXTO010000228.1:0-9251 GCF_042677425.1 Streptomyces sp. NPDC127119
GGCTGATCTCAGCCCGTCCGGCGCTTGCGGACAAACGACAAACGACGGGCGTCAGCCCAGACGCTTGACCAACGCCCGGTACTCGTCCCACAGCTCCACCGGCGTGTGCTCACCGAACGTGTTCAGATGCTCCGGCACGAGCGCGGCCTCCTCACGCCAGACCTCCTTGTCGACCGTGAGAAGGAAGTCGAGGTCGGACTCGGAGAGTTCGAGCCCCGCCGTGTCGAGCGCGCCCTTGGCCGGCAGCACACCGATCGGCGTCTCGACGCCCTCGGCCCGCCCGTCGAGCCGGTCCACGATCCACTTCAGGACCCGGCTGTTCTCACCGAAGCCGGGCCACACGAACTTGCCCGCGTCGTTCTTGCGGAACCAGTTGACGTAGTAGATCTTCGGGAGCTTCGCCTGGTCCTTGCCCTTGGCGACATCGACCCAGTGGCCCATGTAGTCGCCCATGTTGTAGCCGCAGAACGGCAGCATCGCGAACGGGTCGCGGCGCAGCTCACCGACCTTGCCCTCGGCGGCGGCGGTCTTCTCGGAGGCCACGTTCGCGCCGAGGAAGACACCGTGGTTCCAGTCGAAGGACTCGGTGACCAGCGGCACGGCCGTGGCGCGGCGGCCACCGAAGAGGATCGCCGAGATCGGCACGCCCCGCGGGTCCTCCCACTCGGGCGCGATGATCGGGCACTGCGCGGCGGGCGTGGTGAAGCGGGCGTTGGGGTGCGCGGCGGGAACGCCGGACTCGGGCGTCCAGTCGTTGCCCTTCCAGTCCGTCAGATGGGCGGGCGTCTCCTCCGTCATGCCCTCCCACCACACGTCGTTGTCGTCGGTGAGGGCGACATTGGTGAAGACGGAGTTGCCCCACAGCGTCTTCATCGCGTTGGCGTTGGTGTGCTCACCGGTGCCGGGCGCGACACCGAAGAAACCGGCTTCGGGGTTGATCGCGTACAGCCGCCCGTCCTCGCCGAAGCGCATCCACGCGATGTCGTCGCCGATGGTCTCGACGGTCCAGCCGCGGACCGTCGGCTCCAGCATCGCGAGGTTCGTCTTGCCGCAGGCGCTCGGGAACGCGGCGGCCACGTACTTCGACTTGCCCTGCGGGGGAGTGAGTTTCAGGATGAGCATGTGCTCGGCGAGCCAGCCCTCGTCACGGGCCATGACGGAGGCGATGCGCAGCGCGTAGCACTTCTTGCCGAGCAGCGCGTTGCCGCCGTACCCGGAGCCGTACGACCAGATCTCGCGGGTCTCCGGGAAGTGGGAGATGTACTTCGTGGAGTTGCACGGCCACGGCACGTCCGCCTCGCCCTCCTCCAGCGGCGCCCCGAGCGTGTGCACAGCACGCACGAAGAAACCGTCGGAGCCGAGTTCGTCCAGGACCGGCCGGCCCATCCGGGTCATGGTGCGCATGGACACGGCGACGTACGCGGAGTCGGTGATCTCGACGCCGATGGCGGAGAGGTCGGAGCCGAGCGGGCCCATGCAGAACGGGACGACGTACATCGTCCGGCCGCGCATCGAGCCGCGGAAGATCCCCCCGTTGCCCTCCTTGCCCTGGAAGACCTCCCGCATCTCGGCGGGGTCCTTCCAGTGGTTGGTCGGGCCCGCGTCCGCCTCGTCCTCGGAGCAGATGAACGTCCGGTCCTCGACCCGGGCGACATCGGTCGGGTCGGAGGCCGCGTAGTAGGAGTTCGGGCGCTTGATCGGGTCGAGCCTCTTGAAGGTGCCCTTGCGGACGAGCTCCTCGCTCAGTCGCTCGTATTCGGCCTCTGAGCCGTCACACCAGACCACACTGTCCGGCTGCGTCAGTTCGGCGATCTCGTTGACCCACGAGATCAGTTCCTGATGGTGGGTGGGGACGGTGTCGGAAGAAGAGGGAGCCGCGATGTCGCGCGCCACGATCGCTCCTAGATGAGGGGTTTTTGTTTTTTGTGCCCCGTGGGGGCTGCGACCCGGATGCTTCACGTAATCGATACTCACCGATCGTGACCGATCGTCACAGATTTTTACCGACCCTTATCGATCTTTTCGGTGGATATCGATCTTCCTGGCGCTCATCCGGTGCCGACCGCACTCATTTGATCATCCGACGGGTCCGCGCATATGTCCAGAGGGCCTCACACCTGAGCAGCGTGAGCATCACCACTCGCCGCCGGGCACCCGCGTGAGACGCTGGCCACTTGGCGCACTTCTGACGGTCGGCTGATACGTAACTTACGGTTCCGTAGGTACGATGGACCCCATGACTGCGCCCAGCCCCGACGCCTCAGCGGAATCGCCGGTCGTCGACCGTGTCGCCGAAGCGCTCTCCCTGCCGCACCCCGTCAAGCCAAGACTGCGCGGCTGGCTGCACGCCGGAATGTTCCCCGCGGTCCTCGTCTCCGGCCTGGTCCTGACGGCCCTCGCCGGCTCGACCCGCGCCCGTGCGGCCTGCGCGATCTTCGTCCTGACGGCCTGCCTGCTGTTCGGAGTCAGCGCGATCTACCACCGCGGCACGTGGAGTCCGCGCATGGACGGCGTGCTGCGCAGACTCGACCACGCGAACATCTTCCTGATCATCGCGGGCTCGTACACACCGCTGACGATGCTGCTGCTCCCGGAGAGCAAGGGGAAGTGGCTGCTGTGGGGCATCTGGATCGCGGCGCTCGCGGGCATCGCCTTCCGGGTCTTCTGGATCGGCGCCCCGCGCTGGCTCTACACCCCCTGTTACATCGCGATGGGCTGGGCGGCCGTCTTCTTCCTCCCCGACTTCATGCGGGCCGGCGGTATCGCCGTCCTGGTCCTGGTGATCGTGGGCGGGCTCCTCTACAGCGCCGGCGGCGTGATCTACGCACTCAAGCGCCCCAACCCGTCACCGCGCTGGTTCGGCTTCCACGAGGTCTTCCACTCGTTCACGCTCGCGGCGTTCATCGCGCACTACATCGGCATCTCGATGGTGGCCTACCAGTACGGATAGCCGGGGCCGACCGCCCCGGCCATGACATGACACCGGTTCCGGACATGGCACCGACTCCGCACATGACACCGGTTCCGTACATGGCCCCGGCCTCGGCGGATGCCCGACAATGACCGCCATGACGGCCGCACCTACTCCGCCTCCCGCCGCCCCGGCCGCCCCCGTTGCCCGGCCCCGGCCGGGACTCCGTGAGCGCAAGAAGATCAAGACGCGCACGGCCATCCGTGACGCCACGTACGGACTGATCCGCGAGCAGGGGTACGACGCGACGACGATCGAGCAGATCGCCGAGCGGGCCGAGGTGTCGCCGTCCACGGTCCTGCGCTACTTTCCGGCCAAGGAGGACATCGTCCTCACGGACGAGTGCGCCCCGCTGCTCGTGGCGGAACTGCGCGCCCGCCCGGCCGACGAACCATGGCTCGACTCCCTCCGGCACGTGTTCAGAACGGGCATCACCCTCGGCGCCTCGGCCCCGGCCCCGGAAGAACCAGAGGTGACCCGGCTGCGGACCAGGCTGATGGTCGAGGTGCCCGCCGTGCGCACCCGGATGACGGAGAACATGGCCCGCACCGGTCGGCTGCTCTGCCAGGTCATCGGCGAGCGCACCGGCCGGGCACCCGACGGCTTCGAGGTGCGCGTCGCCGCGATGTCCCTGGTGGGCGGTCTGACGGAGGCGGCCCTGTACTGGGCCGAGCACGGACACGAGGACGACCTCGGCGCCCTCGTCGACCGGGCCCTGGACGTCCTGGACCAGGGGCTCGCTCCGGGGAAACCCTGAGGCCACGGGCCCACCCCGCATGTCATCCTGACCCGGTGAACGGACCCGAGATCCACGTCGAATTCGCCCCCGGACTGCGGGTGTTCGTCCCGCACGGACGCCGTTCGGGGGCCACGTCGGTCGCCACCGACGGCTCCTCCACCCTGGGCCATGTCGTCGAGTCGCTCGGCGTCCCGCTGACCGAGGTCGGGGAACTCGTGGTGAACGGCCGCCCGGTGGCCGTCTCGCATCTGCCCGCGCCGGCCGACTCCGTCGAGGTACGAGCGGTCGAGCGCCCCCAGCCGGTGCCGGGCGCCCCGCTGCGATTCCTGCTCGACGTCCACCTGGGCACGCTGGCGCGCAGGCTGCGACTGCTCGGCGTCGACGCCGCGTACGAATCCCTGGACATCGGCGATCCCGCGCTCGCGACGAGATCCGCGGCCGAACGGCGGGTGATGCTCAGCCGGGACCGGGGCCTGCTGCGGCGCCGGGAGCTGTGGGCGGGCGCGTTCGTCTACAGCACCCGACCGGACGAACAACTACGGGACGTACTGGGCCGTTTCGCCCCCGCACTGCGCCCCTGGACCCGGTGCATCGCGTGCAACGGACTGCTCGCGGAGGCCTCGAAGGACGAGGTCGCCGAGCAGCTCGAAGGGGGTACGCGACGGTCGTACGACGTGTTCGCGAAGTGCGCGGAGTGCGGGCGGGCGTACTGGCGGGGCGCACACCATGAGCAGCTGGAGACGATCGTGGACCGCGCGCTCACGGAGTTCGGCCCCGCCTGAGCCCCCTCCCCACACGGCCCGCGGGGGAAGGGGCTACGCCCGGTCCTCCAGATAACGGGTGTGGGACTCCTGACGCCGGGCCTCCGTCTCGCGCAGACCGGCGGCCAGGGCCTCCGCCTCCTCGTGCAGCAGCGTGAGCTGTCGCTCAAGATGCCGCTCGGGTGCCTCCGTACCGGGCGCCAGCCGCACCCACCACCGCGTCCGTACGAACGTGTCGACGGCCTCCGGCACATCCGTCCGCACGGCCCGGGACAGCGTGTGCACCCCCTCCGGGTCCTGCGCGAGGATCTCCGCGACCCACCCGGGATCGAGCAGCGCCGCCAGCAGCTCGGTCAGCTCGGTGAGCCGCCCGGCGGCGGCGGGCGGCAGCTCGACGTCCGCGAGGTAGGCCCGCAACTTCCCGAAGTCGTCGCGGATCTCGCCCAACTGCGCGGACGGATCCGGGAAGTCCGGCAGCGGCGGCCGTTCCGGCGGGGCGATCAGCGCGCCCGCCCCGTACAGACCCACGACGACGACGGGCCAGTACGCCCCGGCGACCCCCGCGAAGGTCAGCCCGAGACCGGCGATCCCACAGGCGCTCCCGGTGAGGTTCTTACGGGACTCCAGATAGCCGAAGAGTCGGCTGGGCTCATTGGTAGCCACGGATCTCCTTGAAAGCGCCGTCCAGCGAGCCCTTCTGCGCGTCGAAGAGACGGCCGCCGGTCAGTTCGGCGATGTGTTCCAGCTCGCCGCGGTCGGAGTCGCCGAACAGGATCGGGAAGACGGGAATCCGCCGCTCGTCCGCGGACAGCCGCCCGTAGAACCCGTCGAACTCCGCCGGGCTCGCACCCTCCGTGTTCTCGCCGTCCGTCATCAGCACGACCGACGTGAACGTGTCGTCGTCGGCGCCCAACTGCTCGTACGCCTTCTGCAGCGACGTATAGATCGCGGTGTCGCCCTCCGCGGTGAGCGCCCGCGTGTCACGGCGGATCGCGTCGAGCCCCGAACGCGGGTCCTCGGGCCGCACCACATGCGTGCGTACGCTCTTGACGGCCGAACCGAACGGCATCAGCGTCACCTCCTCGCGTTCGCGGAAGTCGCCGGTGAGATCGGTGAGCGCCTTCTTCAGCCGCCCGAGCCGCCCGTCCTCACCCATCGAGCCCGACGTGTCGAGCACGTACACGGTCCGGGAGGGGCGGCGCAGCTTGTTCTCGTACGAGTCGAGGAGCCCGTCGGCGACGGAACGGCTGCCCGGGAACGGCAGTTCGCGCCGCCGGGTGCTGTCGAGCCCCGCGGCGGGCCGCACGGAGGGCACGACCGGCCGGCGCAGTGTCCGCTCGGTGATCAGCTTCTGAGCCGCCGGGGTACGCAGGGCCTCGGTGAGCCGGCGGACGTCCTCACGGACCTCCCGACTCGTGTTCGTGAGCGAGGAGAGCGGATAGTCGGCGGTGACGACGCCGTCCCGCGGCCTGATCACCGTCAGATCCTTCCGCGACTTCAGCACCGACTCGTAGTTGAGCAGCGCGTCGACGTCACCGCGCCGGTCGTACGCCTGCGCCAGCCAGCCCGACGACCCGGACGTCAGCTTCTGCCCCTTGAAGAACTCCGTCAGCCGGGGCGTCGCCTTCCGCACATCGGCGTCCGTCAGCGCGGACTGGGCGTCGGACAGACCCGACGCCACGGACACGAGGGTGGAGAAACCCGAGTTGGAGCGGGACGGGTCGGTCATGCCGTAGGTCAGGCCGCCGCTGTGCACCGCCTTCTCGATGTCGGCCCAGGTGACGTCCTCGGGCTTCCATCCCAGCTTCCGTACGGTGGCGGCCTTCACCCCGATCGCCAGCGGGCTGGACATCACGGGAGTCTCGGACACGACCTGCCTCGCGGCGGCGGGGTCCAGGTGGAGGTAGTCGTTGGAGGAGAGCCAGACGGCGTCGTAGGTGCCCTTCGTCCTGCCCTTCGCCAGGAGGTCGACGGCGTCGAGCGTGCCGATGTAGGTGGGCTCGACCTTGATGCCGGTGTCCTTGCGGACCTGGTCCAGGACGGGGGTCATGTCGACGAGTTCGCTTGACGCGAGTATGCGCAGGGTTCCTGGGGCCGGCTTCTCTGCAGGGTTCGGCCCCTCCACGGCTGAGGTGCATCCGGCGGTCATTGCTGCCAGAGCGATGGCGGCTGCGGCCCGGTGGGTGGTCTGTGCCCACCCTCCCCCACGCTCGGCTTCGCTCGCGCGGGGGGACCCCCATCGCCCTGCGGAACGCCTGCCCACGGACCACGGGGACGGGTGTCTGGGTGTTGGGCGGTTCATGCGAGGTGGCCTCCTTCCAGGGCGCCCTGTGCGCGGCTGCGGTCCAAGTAGGCCGTGGCGTGCTGGAGTTCTGTGGTGAGGGATTCCACCGTCGCCGCCATCGTTTCCGTGGCCTGGGCCTTGTACGTGTCGATCGTGTCCAGCGTCTGGTAGATCTGCTGGAAGGCCGAGCGGAGGGTCTCCGCCCCCACGGCCGGATCGGCGGCGATGCGCTGGATCTCGCCGCTCTGGGTGGCGAGCATCTCCGCGTTGCCGCGGATGAGGTCCTCCGTCGTGCCGCGCAGCGCGTTGACCTGCTCGACGACCTTGCGCTGGTTGTCGAGGGCGGACGCGAGCATGACCGAGATGCGCAGCGCGGAGACCGTGGTGGTGGCCGCGCGGTCGACGCCCTTGATCAGTTCCTCGTTGTTGCGGCGGACCACGTCCATCGCCAGATACCCCTGGGCGCACACCGCGAGCTGGGTGAGCAGATCCTGGTGCTTCTGCCGTACGGGGAAGAGGACGTCCGCGCGCAGGGTGTCCGCCTGGGCGGGATCCTGCGCCTCCACCCCACTGATGTGCCCCTCGACCGCCGTGTCCAGCGCCTCGGTCAGGACCACGTACTCCTGGAGCTTGCCCATCGAGTCCCAGAGGCGGACGCGTTCGGTCTGCAGGGCGGCGTTGTCGCGCCGCAGTTCGTCCTGGCCGCCGCGCAACGAGCCCACGATCTTGTTCAACGTGCCCTGCGCGGAGGCGTACTTGGCCACATGGTCGCGGAGCTTGTTGCCGCCGGGCAGCCGGGACAGCAGCTTGCGGGCCCTGCCGCCGGGCAGCTCGCGCGGGTCCAGGTCCTCGACGGTGCGCCGCAGTTCGACGAGCGAGGACGAGACACGCGACTGGGCGTCCTCGCCGTTCGAGGGAAGGGCGCGGATCGTGCGCTCCAGCATGCGGTTCGACTGGGCGGCGGCGCCGCGCATCTCACCGGACCCGAGCGCCACGATCTCGCCGATCCTCCCGGCGAATTCGGGGGAGCGGGCGTCGAGTACGGCGAGCCCGTCGACGTACTCGGCGGCCTTGCGCGCCATGTCCGTACGCACGGACTCGTCGACCGGTACGAGCCCGCCGGCCCTCTCCTTCGGCACGGCCGCGACGGCCTCGGGAGGAGTGAGAGTGAAGGTGTCCTCGTTCTTGTTCCCCATGTTGCTCACGTGCGGTTCCCCCTAGTCCCGGGCCCGGCGTGCCATCTCGTGCAGCACCTTGGAGGCGGGCACGGGCACCTGCCGGACACCGGTCAGCGTCTGGTTGAGGTAGGTGGTGTGGGCGTCGGTGGCCGCCGTGAACTCGGCCGCCGCGCCCTGGGGCCGGAACCCGTGCCGCACCGCGAGCGCGCGCAACTCCTTGTCGGTCCCCAGCAGTTCACCGAGTGCGCGGCCCTCCGGGGTGAGGGGGACGACCGTGTGGTCGCTGTTGGCGGTGGTGTCCGGGTAGAGAACGACCAGGTCGTCGACGCCCTGGCCGCCGGCGAGGAGGGCGGCGACCTGGGACTCGTACACGAGGACCAGCGGGTTGCCGACGCCGCTGACGAAGTCGCGGAACGCCGCGTCCGTGCTGGTCTGCTGCGAGCCCTGGACGCTGATCAGCTTGCGCATCAGGGGCGCGGTGCGGTCGACCGCGGCGGCGCCGTCGGCGACCCGGCCGCCGTCGGCGACGTAGGAGGCTGCGGCGAGGTACAGGGCGCCGGAGTTCGAACTGGTCGGGTCGGTGGTGGAGATGAACAGCGTGCCGCTCAACTCACCGTGCTTGTCCGCGCCCTTGAGCTGCTGCCAGGTCCGGTCGGCCCCGGCGGCCTTGAGATAGGCCTTCATGTCGAGGGTGCCGTTGCCCTTGCCGCCGCCCTTGCCCTTGAGGGTCGCGAGGCCGTTGCCCGCCAGCACCTCGGCGGCGCTGCGGTGCGCCACGACCACGAGGGGCGAGTAGAAGGGGCGCGGCAGGGGCTGCCGTACGTGGTACTTCGAGGCCAGTTCCCCGGCGGGCGCCTGGCTGGAGGGGAACGCGAAGTCGTACCCCTTGAGGTCGAGTCCCTCCATGGCCCAGGACCCGGAGGTCTCCGTCTCCACGGTGTAGCCCCTGGCAGCGAGGGCCTTCACCACATCCGGGTCGGCGAAGAACTCCGCCTTCTCCGACCCGATCACTCCCTGCACGGTCTTCGTTGCCGTGCTGCTGTCCTGGTCTTCGCGGCCCGCTACGACGGCTGCTGCCACTCCGCCGATCAGGAATACCGCCAGGACGATGGCGATGATTCGTCTCACATCCGGAGCGTGCTCCCGGAACTCAACGTTCCTCGTCGCATCGCATGAACACGGGGTGACGACCGCATCCCAGTACGCAACCGGATTGCAGCCTTCCTTTTCTCGGGGGCCAGCCCCCGAACCCCCGGTCCTCAAACGCCGGACGGGCTGAAGGGTGCGGGGGCCGGCTCCCGTGCCCTCGGGTTCTCAG
>NZ_JBHXTO010000229.1:0-9140 GCF_042677425.1 Streptomyces sp. NPDC127119
CCCGGCGCTGTAGGCCACCCCGGTGAGCCAGTGCGCCGGGTGCCCGACTCGTGCGAGTCGGGCACCGGGCCAATCACCCTCAGGCGTACGTCACTTCAGGCGTACGTCGCTTCACCCGCAGGTCACTTCACAGGGGTGAAGTCCGTCGACCCGATGAACTCCGGGCGGCGTACCGGCGCGGCGAAGGGCTCCACCGCCGCGTTCTCCACGCTGTTGAACACGATGAAGACGTTCGAGCGCGGGAACGGCGTGATGTTGTCGCCCGAACCGTGCATGCAGTTGCAGTCGAACCAGGTCGCCGAGCCGGCCCGGCCCGTGAAGAGCTTGATGCCGTGCTGGGAGGCGTACTTGGTCAGCGCCTCGTCGGAGGGCGTGCCCGCGTCCTGCATCTGCAGCGACTTCTTGTAGTTGTCCTTCGGCGTGGCTCCGGAGCAGCCGAGGAACGTGTGGTGCGACCCCGGCATGATCATGAGGCCGCCGTTGGTGTCGTGGTTCTCGGTCAGCGCGATCGAGACGGACACCGTCCGCATGTTCGGCAGACCGTCCTCGGCGTGCCAGGTCTCGAAGTCCGAGTGCCAGTAGAAGCCGCTCGCGCCGAAGCCGGGCTTCACGTTGATCCGCGACTGGTGCACGTACACGTCGGAGCCGAGGATCTGCCGGGCGCGGCCCACCACGCGCTCGTCGCGCACCAGCTGGGCGAAGATCTCGCTGGTCCTGTGGACCTCGAAGACCGAGCGGATCTCCTGCGACTGCGGCTCGACGATCGAGCGCTCGTCGGCGCGGACCGCCGGGTCGGTGACCATGCGCTCCAGCTCGGCGCGGTAGAGCGCGACTTCGTCGTCGTCGATGAGTTGCTCGACGGTGAGGAACCCGTCCCGCTCGTACCCCTGGAGGTCGGACCCCGCGATCGGCCCCGGCGCGCCGGGTTCGCTCCACACGACCGGGTCCTGCCGGGGCACGGACACCTCACTGGTGCCGCGGCTGGGATACAGGTCGGTGATGGTCGTCATCGTTCAGACCTCCTCGGGCTCGGTCAGCAGGGGGTAGACACCGTTCTCGTCGTGGTCCTCCCGTCCGGTCACCGGCGGATTGAAGACACAGATGCAGCGGAAGTCCTCCTTGATCCGCATCGTGTGCCTCTCGTGGCCGTCGAGGAGGTAGGTGGTGCCCGGCGTGATCGTGTACTTCTTGCCGGTCTCGTCGTCGGTGAGTTCGGCCTCGCCCTCCACGCAGACGACGGCCTCGATGTGGTTCGCGTACCACATCGACGTCTCCGTACCCGCGTACAGGATCGTCTCGTGCACCGAGAAGCCGACCCGCTCCTTCGCGAGGACGACGCGCTTGCTCTCCCAGGTGCCCGACGCCGATTTCACGTGTCGGTCAGTGCCTTCGATCTCCTTGAACGAACGGACTATCACGGTGGTACGAAGCCTCCTTCAGGCTGGTGTGCAGGGGGGTGTGCTGGTTCAGGCCGTCTCGCGGACGGCCCGGGCGAGGGTACGAAGGCCCTCGTCCAGCTCGTCGGGTGTGATGGTGAGCGCGGGGAGGAGTTTCACGACCTCGCTCTCCGGGCCCGACGTCTCGATGAGCAGGCCGAGCTCGAAGGCGCGGTGCGCCACACGGCCCGCACGGGCCTTGTCGTGGAACTCCATGCCCCAGACGAGACCCCGGCCGCGGTACTCCTTCACGTCGGCGAGGTTCTCCTCGGTGATGGAGATCAGCGCCTGCTCGACCTGCTCCCCGCGGGTGCGGGTCTGCTTCTCCATGGCGGGTCCGTCGGACCAGTACGTCTGGAGGGCGGCGGCGGCCGTCACGAACGCGGGGTTGTTGCCGCGGAACGTGCCGTTGTGCTCGCCCGGCTCCCAGATGTCCAGCTCGGGCTTGAACAGGCACAGGGACATGGGCAGGCCGTACCCGCTGATGGACTTGGAGACGGTCACGATGTCGGGCACGATCCCCGCCTCCTCGAAGGAGAAGAAGGCGCCCGTACGGCCGCAGCCCATCTGGATGTCGTCGACGATCAGCAGCATGTCCTGGCGCTCGCACAGTCCGGCGAGGGCGCGCAGCCACTCGACGCGGGCGACGTTGATGCCGCCCTCGCCCTGCACGGACTCGACGATCACGGCGGCGGGCTTGTTCAGGCCGGAGCCCTGGTCCTCAAGGAGCCGCTCGAACCAGAGGAAGTCCGGGACCTGGCCGTCGAAGTAGTTGTCGAACGGCATCGGCGTGCCGTGCACGAGCGGGATGCCGGCGCCGGCGCGCTTGAAGGCGTTGCCGGTCACGGCGAGCGAGCCGAGCGACATGCCGTGGAAGGCGTTGGTGAAGGAGACGATGGACTCCCGGCCCTTGACCTTCCGGGCCAGCTTCAGCGCGGACTCGACGGCGTTGGTGCCCGTCGGGCCGGGGAACATGACCTTGTACGGCAGGTCCCGCGGGCGCAGCACCAGGTTCTGGAACGACTCCAGGAAGCTGCGCTTCGCGGTCGTCGACATGTCCAGACCGTGCGTGACGCCGTCGCGTTCCAGGTAGTCGATCAGGGCCCGTTTCAGTACCGGGTTGTTGTGTCCGTAGTTGAGTGAGCCGGCACCCGCGAAGAAGTCGAGGTACTCGTGGCCGTCCTCGTCGTACATGCGGCTGCCCTGCGCGCGGTCGAAGACGGTGGGCCAGTTGCGGCAGTAGCTGCGGACCTCCGACTCCAGGGTTTCGAAGACGCTCAGGTCGGGCTGGGTGATGGTCACAGGTGTACTCCTCGGGCGTGGGGGGCTGTTCAGAACGACAGGGGGCCGATGCGGTACAGCACTTCTGGGTCGTGCGGGCCGTCGGGGAACTGCCCTGTGTCGAACAGGACCTCACGCTCGACGCTCGCGCCGTGACGCGCCGCGTACGAGGTGAACAGCCGCTCGGAGGCGGTGTTGCCCGGGGAGATCGTGGTCTCCATGGAAGTCAGCTCGTGCCGGCCGGCGACCTGGCGGGTCAGCCCGTCCAGGAGCGCGGCGGCGAGGCCTCGGCCCCGCTGCGCCGCGTCGACGGCGACCTGCCACACGAGAAGCGTGTGCGGGCGCTCAGGCCGGATGTAACCGGTGACGAAGGCGACGGGTTCGCCGTCGGCCGTACGCGCCACCGCGGAGGTACCGGAGAAGTCACGGCACCACAGCAGGTAGCTGTAGGAGGAGTTCAGGTCGAGGGTCCCGGAGTCCTTGGCAATGCGCCAGAGTGCGGCTCCGTCGTCCACGCGCGGACGGTCGGCCCGCAGCCCTTCTGGCATTTCCAGGAATTCCGCTTGCAGGTCTGCTTGTGCGGCGGTCATGTCTACTGAATTTACCCAGCAAAAATCGAAATCGCATCGCCGAGTGGGGTTACACAAGCAGAGTGCATGTGTTATCACGCGGGCGCGGGCCGCGCGTGGAGCCGATCGAAAGCGCCGCTTTGTCCGGGTAATAACGGACAAAGCGGCGCGGTTGTGTATTGCGTCACAAGGGCTTAACCATGGCGAGACCTGCCCGAATTACGAGATCGATCTTCGCAAAACTTTATTGTTTAGGTTCCGAGAAATCGGGCAGAAGCTTATAGAAAACCCTAGGCGAATAAAAGCAGAATTAGGCCCGCATTCAAAGCGGACCCGGAAATGGGGAGAACCCCGAAATCAGTGACCGTCCCTCAGGTCGGCAGGCCAGTCCGGGCGGAACTCGATGTGGTCGTACGTGACCACGCAGCCCTCGCCCATGGGCGACTGGGTCATGAATCCGACGAGGGCGGCCCCGGTCTCCTTCTCCTCGCCCAGGGTGAAGAGACGGACGAAGGTCCAGCGCTCGCCGTCCTTGGAGGCGTGGAAGGCGAAGGCGCGGCCGGTGCGGCTGATCCGGAGCCAGACGGAGCTGCCGTCGACCGTGAAGGAGTTCGCGTCGTCGGAGTGGCCGCGGGTGACGACCGTGCAGACGGTGGGCACGTCCGGGGAGTTCTCCAGGCAGAGCTTGGCCCAGGCCCGCTCGCCCACGTGCGCGTAGAGGACACCGGCGTCGAAGGCCCCGGCGAAGCCGACCGTCACGCGGGCGATGAGCTGGAAGTCCCCCTCGGGCGCCCCCAGCAGCCGGGGCGCGTCGGACGCGGGGTCCAGCCCCTCGTCGGTGGGCGGCACGAACCGGTCCTGCCGGGCCCCGGCCCACCCGGTGAGCACCCCGCCCTCGTACGACCAGTGCCCGTCGGGCCCGTACGACCGAAGCGAAAAGGGAAGTTCAGGAATTTTCACGTCCATCCACAGAGTCTGCCAGCTCCCAGCCCCCCAGAGTGGGCCACAGGCCCCTCTTGGGGGCGCGAGGAACTGCGCGAGCAACCACGACGGACCGGCACCCGACACACCGCCCACGACCCCAACGGCGCCCTCCAGGGGCGCGGGGAACTGCGCGGGCAACCACAGCGGGCCCGCAGCCGACACTCCGGCCACGGGCCCGACGGCGCGAAAAGGAGCGGTTACCGCTCAAGCCGCCCGTTGTAGCGCCGAGGCAGCCCCAACGGGTTGGAGTCCCGCAGCTCCACCGGCAGCAACCCCTCCGCGGCGTTCTGGTACGCAACAGGCCGCAGCCACCGCTCGATCGCGGTCCCGCCCACCGACGTGGACGTCGACGTCGTGGCCGGATACGGCCCGCCGTGCTGCTGCGCAGGAGCCACCGCGACCCCCGTGGGCCACGCGTTCACGACGACCCGCCCCGCGAGCGGCGTGAGCTCCGCGAGGATCTCCGCGCCACGCCCCTCACCGGCCTCCTCCTCCGTGGAGAGGTGCACCGTCGCGGTGAGGTTGCCGGGCAGCCGCGCGAGCACCGCGTTCGCCTCGGCCTCGTCCTCGTAGCGCGCGACCACGGTCACCGGCCCGAAGCACTCTTCGAGCAGCAGGTCGTACTCGCCCTCGGCGGCCAGCTTCCGCGCGGAGACCGTCAGGAAGCCGGCGCTCACCGTGTGCTCACTGCCCGCACCCGGAGTCACCGGCGCGTCCACGCCGGGCAGCCCCGCACGCTCGGCGACCCCCGCGACGAAGTTGTCGCGCATGCGGTGGTCGAGGAGGACCCCCGCCTCCGTGTCGCTCACGGCGTCCGTGAGGGACTTCAGCAGGCGGTCGCCCGCCGCACCGGCCGGCGCCAGCACCAGGCCCGGCTTCACGCAGAACTGGCCGACGCCCAGCGTCATGGAGCCCGCGAGCCCCGTACCGATCGCCTCGGCGCGCTCGGCGGCGGCGGCCTCGGTGATCACGACCGGGTTGAGCGATCCCAGCTCGCCGTGGAACGGGATCGGCGCGGGCCGCGCCGCCGCCGCGTCGAAGAGGGCGCGTCCGCCGCGTACCGAACCGGTGAATCCGGCGGCCGACACCAGCGGGTGCTTGACCAGCTCGACGCCCGCCTCGAAGCCGTGCACGAGGCCGAGGACGCCGTCCGGGATGTCGTGCTGGGCCGCGGCCCGGCGTACGACGGAGGCGACCAGCTCGGACAGACCGGGGTGGTCCGGGTGCGCCTTGACGACGACCGGGCAGCCCGCGGCGAGCGCGCTCGCGGTGTCACCGCCGGCCACCGAGAAGGCGAAGGGGAAGTTCGAGGCCGAGTAGACGGCGACGACACCCAGCGGCACCTTGTAGCGGCGCAGATCCGGGATCGGCGGCGTCGCGGTGGCGTCGAGGTGGTTGATCACGACGCCGAGGAACTCGCCCTCGTCGACGATGTCCGCGAAGGCCCGCAGCTGGTAGCAGGTGCGGGCGAGTTCGCCGGTGAGCCGGACCGGGCCGAGCGCGGTCTCCGCGTCGGCCGCCTCCACGAGGTGCTCCTTGGCGCCTTCGAGCAGGTCGGCCGCGGTACGCAGGAAGGCCGCGCGGACCGTGCGGTCGGCGAGAGCCCCTCGGGCGGCGTGCGCGGCGCGGACGTCGTCGTCCACCTCCTGGGCTGTGGCTTCCACCGCAACCTGCTCGCGCTGCTTCCCGGTTCGGGGGTCGACACTCCAGACTGGTGCTGCTGCCACCGCGGGTCCCTCCAGATGTAATGCCGAAGTACATGTGCCACTCACCAGGGGCGTTCGATATGCTGAACGCTGTCTCTGATGGTGAATATGCTGTCGAGACTATTTCCCGGCGAACTAGGGGGTCAAGGCCGATGTCGGCAGGCGAGACGGGCGGCGGAGCACAGGTCAAGTCCGCGGTGCGGACGGTTGAATTGCTCGAGTACTTCGCCGGACGCCCCGGTATGCACTCCCTGGCCGCCGTGCAGGAGGCCGTCGGGTATCCCAAGTCCAGTCTCTACATGCTGCTGCGCACGCTGGTCGAGCTCGGCTGGGTCGAGACCGACGCGACGGGCACGCGGTACGGCATCGGCGTACGGGCGCTGCTCGTCGGTACGTCGTACATCGACGGTGACGAGGTCGTCGCGGCGGCGCGGCCGACGCTGGACCGGCTCTCCGACGACACGACGGAGACGATCCACCTGGCCCGCCTCGACGGCACGAACGTCGTCTACCTCGCGACCCGCCAGTCCCAGCACTATCTGCGCCCCTTCACGCGCGTGGGGCGCCGGCTGCCCGCCCACTCCACGTCCCTCGGCAAGGCGCTCCTCGCGACCCACACCGACGAGCAGGTACGCAAGCTGCTGCCGGAGACGCTGCCCGCGCTGACCGAGCACACGATCACCGACCGGGAGAAGCTCATCGAGGAGCTGCACCAGGTACGGGAGCAGGGGTTCGCGGTGGACCGCGAGGAGAACACGCTGGGGCTGCGCTGCTTCGGCGTGGCGATCCCGTACCGGACGCCCGCGCGGGACGCGATCAGCTGCTCGGTGCCGGTGGCCCGGCTGACGCCGGCGCACGAACAGATGGTGAAGGACGCGCTGTTCGACGCGCGGGACCGGCTGACGCTCGCGACCCGGAGGCTCTGACATGTCCGACCTGTCCCGCCCCTCCGGCCCGTCCGGGCCGCCCCCCGTCGAGGTCGAGCTCCGCGAGATCCACGACAGTGATCTGCCGGTGTTCTTCCGGCAGACGAACGATCCCGAGTCCCTGCGGATGGCGGCGTTCACCGCGAAGGATCCGACCGACCGGGACGCGTTCGACGCCCACTGGAAGCGGGTGCGGGCCTCGTCCGCCGTGAACCGCACGATCCTCGTCGACGGGGATGTCGTCGGGAACGCGGCGGTGTACGGGGAGCCGGGCGAGCGCGAGGTGACGTACTGGATCGATCGCGCGTACTGGGGGCGGGGGATCGCCACGGCCGCGTTGCGGGCGCTGCTCGTCGTCGTGCCCGAGCGGCCGTTGTACGGGCGGGCTTCGGCGGACAACGCGGGGTCCCTGCGGGTGCTGGAGAAGTGTGGGTTCGTTGCCACTGGGCGGGATCGGGGGTTCGCGAACGCGCGGGGGGCCGAAATCGATGAGATTGTACTGAAGCTCTCGGAGTGACGTGCGGGTGCGTCGTGGCTGGTCGCGCCGTTCCCCGCGCCCCTTAAAGACAAAAGACTGCGCCGTTCCCCGCGCCCCTGACCGGGGCGCGAGTAGATGAACTGTCCATGAGAAACGTGGGCGAAGGGAACGTTCGGGGGGTTCTTGCTCGTCCTTCTGGGCGGGATGAACAAAACGATCAGGCGCGCCTCCGTCTTCACTCTGCTGCTCGTGTTCGCTCTGCTCGTCAGAGCGACCTGGGTGCAGTTCTACGAGGGGCAGGCGCTCGCAGAGGACAAGGACAACCGTCGGAACGCGATCGAGCAGTACGCGTACCCGCTCGGGAACATCATCGTGGGCGGCGACGCGGTCACCGGTTCCGCGCAGACGAAAGGCAGCGACCTCAAGTACAAGCGCACGTACACCGACGGCAACCTCTACGCGGCCGTCACCGGGTTCAGCTCGCAGGTGTTCGGGGCCACGCAGCTGGAGGGTGTCTACCAGCAGCTGCTCGACGGCACGGACAACCGCCTGAAGAACCCCCTCGACACGGTCACCGGCAAGCGTTCCGATCCGGGCGATGTGATCACCACCATCGACCCGGACGTGCAGAAGGCGGCCTACAAGGCGCTCGGTGACAAAAAGGGCGCGGCCGTGGCCATGGACCCGAAGACCGGCAGGATCCTCGGTGTCGTCTCCACCCCGTCCTACGACCCCTCGGTGCTCAGCGGGGGCGACTCCGACGCCTGGAAGAAGCTGACCAAGGATTCCGAGAAGCCCATGACGAACCGGGCGCTGCGCCAGCCGCTGCCGCCGGGCTCGACGTTCAAGCTGGTCGTCGCGGCCGCCGCGCTGGAGGACGGCCTCTACTCCTCGGTGGACGAGAAGACGAAGAGCGAGAACCCGTACACGCTGCCGGGCACGACGCAGGTCCTGGCGAACGAGAGCAAGTCGGCGCCCTGTGAGAACGCGTCGATCCGGGTCGCGCTCCAGTACTCGTGCAACAACGTCTTCGCGAAGATGGCCGTCGACCTCGGTCAGGACAAGGTCAAGGCGATGGCCGAGAAGTTCGGCTTCAACGACGAGTCCCAGGACGTGCCCGTGCGCGCCTACACGAGCGTGTACCCGTCGGACATGGAGAAGTCGTCCACCGCGCTGACGGGTATCGGGCAGTTCGACGTGACCGCGACGCCGTTGCAGATGGCCATGGTGTCGGCCGCCATCGCCAACGGCGGGAAGCTGGTTTCGCCGCACATGGTGTCGCAGATCAGCGACGCGAACGGGGATGTGCTGGAGAACTACGACGACGACACGGAGAGCAAGGAGATCGTCAGTTCGTCCACGGCCGAGCAGTTGCAGTCGGCGATGCAGACGGTCGTCGAGGAGGGTACGGGGACGAACGCGCGGATCTCCGGGGCGACGGTGGGTGGCAAGACCGGTACGGCTCAGCACGGCGAGAACAACAGCAAGACGCCGTACGCGTGGTTCACGTCGTACGCGAAGTCCGACTCCTCCGACAAGGAGGTCGCTGTCGCCGTGGTGGTGGAGCAGTCGGATGCGGCGCGGTCGGAAGTGAGCGGGAACGGTTTGGCTGCGCCTGTGGCCGAGGCCGTGATGCGGGCCGCGCTCAAGGGGTGACCTCGCGCCTCCCCTGCCCTGCGGCCCGGTGGGGGCCGAGCCAAAAGATTGCGCAGTTCCCCGCGCCCCTGATTGGGGGCGCGGGGAACTGCGCGGGTGACCCC
>NZ_JBHXTO010000230.1:0-8956 GCF_042677425.1 Streptomyces sp. NPDC127119
CCCGTCCGGCGTTTGAGGACACAGTGACGGGACGGGTAGGGGCGGCGGGGGCGAGAAAACCCCCTACGCCACGAACACCCCACCCCGTGCGGCGGCAACCGCCGCCGCCGCGGCCCGCTCCCCGGCGCTCTCGTCCGGTACCACCCCCGACGTGAGCAACGCGTAGTACAGCGGCGCCGAAACAGCCCGCACGACCTCCCCCGCATCGGTCCCCACAGGCAACTCCCCCCGAGCGACACCCTGTTCGACGCAGGGCGCCCACTCGGCGACCCGCACCTCGTAGAACCGCCGCAACGCCTCCCCCGTACGCGCGTCGCACGCCGCCGCGGCGATCACCGCCCGGAACAACGCCCCCTGCCGGGGGTCGGCGAGCGTCCGGCACACCAGCGCGGCGTTGGCCCGCAGATCCCCGAGCACGGAACCCGTCTCGGTACGGGGGAGGGACTGTTCGGCCATGTCACCGAGCAGGTCGGCGACGAGCCCGGTGACCGAGCCCCAGCGCCGGTACACGGTCGTCTTCCCGACCCCCGCCCGACGGGCCACGTCCGCGAGATCGAGCCGGGCGAACCCCTCTTCCGCCAGCACGTCCCCGGCGACCCGCAACACGGCCGTACGAACCCGAGCGGTACGCCCCCCGGGCCGGACGGTCCCGGGCTCGGGATCGGGATCGGGGCCGGGACCGGGTCCGGGCCCGCTCTCGGTTTCGTCGGGCGCGGCGGTCATGAGGGGGACTCCTTCGCGATCGGGCGCGGTGGTGGGCGCGCACTCCACCAGCGTAACGAAACACCAGCACCGTTTACCCCTCACCGAGCGTCACGGCGGTGTTCAGACGCACGTCACCGGCCTGATAGCGTCCCGCCAACGACCCGCGACCCGGAGCACGTTGACCGCAAGCTCCGAGAGCTCACGGGCCGGGGAACGCACACCGCACCGCTGAGAGGCTTGGAGTATGCCGGACGACGCCCGCGACGCCGCGGAGGAGGAGTCGGCCTTCTCGCATCCGCCCGTCGACCCCGACGCCACCGCCGCGTACGGCGACCACCCAGACCAGGTCGTCGACTTCTACGCACCGCGCGGCGGCGAGGAGTCGGCCCCGCTCGTCGTCGTCCTGCACGGCGGCGCCTGGCGCGCCCCGTACGACCGGCGGCACATCACCCCGTTCGCGGACTTCCTGGCCCGCCGCGGCTTCGCCGTGGCCAACGTCGAGTACCGGCGCGGCGGCACGATCCCCGCGCAGGGCGGTACGGGACCGGTGGCGGGGCGCTGGCCCGACACCTTCGACGACGTGGCGGCGGCGCTGGACGCGATGCCGGCCCTCGTACGGAAGGCCCTGCCGGGAGCCGATGTGCGCCGCACGGTGGTCACCGGCCACTCGGCCGGCGGTCAGCTGGCGCTCTGGGCGGCAGCCCGGCACCTGTTGCCGGCCGACGCGCCCTGGTACCTGGAGAGGCCGGCGCAGCTGCGCGGTGTCGTCGCCCTGGCCCCGATCGCCGACTTCACGGTCGCGGAGAAGCTGGACGTCTGCTCCGGAGCCACGCTCCAACTCCTGGGCGGGGAAACCACGTTCGAGGAACGACAGTCGTACGCCGACCCGGCCCTGCTCCTCCCGACGGGCATCGCCACGACGCTGGTCCAGGGCCGGACGGACACGGTCGTGCCACAGGCGGTGGCCGAGGCGTACGCGGACGCGGCGGCGAAGGCCGGCGAGGTGGTGGGCCTGACCCTCCTGGAGGACGTGGGCCACTTCCCCCTGATCGACCCGGCGGCGGACGCGTGCGCGGTGGTGGCGGAGGAGATCGCCCAACTGGCCTGGTAGGGCGGGCGGTTCCCACAGGGCTCTGGTGGGCGGGCCACCTCGGGACCTGTAGTACCTGACTCCGGGACCCTGTAGTACCTGAGAGGGAGGTCGCAGAACCCGTCTCACTGGTGACGACCACCACCCCCGCCGCGGCCTACGTTCTGTACATGACCGAGACGATCCAGACGCAGATGACACAGCCACGCGCCGGCCGGCCGCGCAGTCCCGAGTTCCAGCTCGCGATGGACGTGTCGCGGGGGCTGTGGCAGGACCTGTTCCACGACGCCTTCGCCGTCCGTCCGCTTCCCAGGATGCGGACCGACGGGCCCGTCCTCCGGAACCTGCCGTCGCGCCTCAGGGAGGGAGCCGCCCTGCTCCCGCACGCCCTGGTGGTGCTGGCCGCCCTGATCACGCTGCTCATCTCCCTCGCGGCCAACGGCGGCGGCGATCTCGTACAGTTCCTGACCGGCGTCATGGGGATGGGCGCGGTCCTGCTGACCCTGCTCAGGCCGGTCGTCGCCTTCTGGTCCTCCATGGTGGTGCCACCGGTCACGGCCCAGTACATGAGCTGGTGGGACAGCGACTGGCCCTGGGCACCCGGCGCCTTCGCGACCCAGCTGGCCGTCCTCACGGTCGTGGCGATGCGGACCAGGCCCCGCACGGCGGCCTGGATGTGGACGCTGACCGCCGCCTACGGCTTCGTCATGCAGGGCTTCTTCCTCAGCGGCCACTACTACACGAACACGATGCCCTTCCTGTTCGTGAGCGCGCTGACCCTCCTGGTCGTCACGGTGTGGCACGTGCGCCGCGAAGCCGTGCAGAAGGTGACCGCCCAGCAGACGGTGACCGCGCACGAGCGCTCCAAGCGGACCCTTCTCGAAGAGCGCACGACGATCGCCCGCGAGCTGCACGACGTGGTCGCCCACCACATGTCGGTGGTCGCCATCCAGGCGGAGGCCGCGCCCTACCGCGTGGAGAACCCGCCGCCGGAGCTCGAGTACGCCTTCAAGGTGATCAGGGAGAACGCCGTCATCGCGCTCTCCGAGCTGCGCCGGGTCCTGGGTGTCGTACGGGCCGAGGACTACGAGGCCCCGGACGCCCCGCTGCCCAAGCTCGCCGACCTCGACCGCCTCCTGGAGAACGTGCGCGACGCCGGCCTGAGAGTGGACAGCACGGTCACGGGAGCCGTGCGGGAGCTTCCGCAGGGCGTCGAGCTGTCCGCGTACCGCATAGTCCAGGAGGCGCTGAGCAACAGCCTGCGGCACGCGCCGGGCGCGCCGGCCAAGGTGGAGGTCAGTTACGTGCTCGGCGGGCTCGGGCTGCGGATGGTGAACGGTCCGGCGACCGGGCTGGTCAAGCCGTCACCGGGCGCCGGGCACGGCATCACGGGCATGAGGGAGAGGGTGTCGATGCTGGACGGGGAGATGACGGCGGAGGCGACGGACGACGGGGGCTACGAGGTCGCGGTCTTCCTGCCGGTCCCGTCGGCGGCGTCCACGGAGGACACGGCATGACCATTCGGGTACTGATCGCCGACGACCAGATGATGGTCCGCGAAGGCTTCTCGGTGCTGCTCGGCGCGATGCCGGACATCGAGGTGGTGGGCGAGGCGGTCAACGGCAGGGAGGCGGTCGACCGGGTCAGGGAGCTCGCCCCGGACGTCGTCCTGATGGACATCCGGATGCCCGAGATGAACGGCATCGAGGCGACGCGCGAGATCGTCGCGGCGGACGGCGCGGCGAAGGTGCTCGTACTGACGACGTTCGACCTCGACGAGTACGTGTACCAGGCGCTGCGCGCCGGGGCCTCGGGCTTCCTCCTGAAGGACGCCTCGGCCCGGCAGCTCGCGGACGGGGTACGGGTGGTGGCGGCCGGCGAGGCACTGCTGGCGCCCTCGGTGACGAAGCGGCTGATCACGGAGTTCTCGAAGCTGTCCGAGGAGCCCCGCTACTCGGCCACCGCGCACGCGGCGTACGGCGACCTGACCGACCGCGAGACCGAGGTGCTGGTCCTCATCGCCCAGGGCCTGTCCAACGTCGAGATAGCCGGCCGCCTCGTCGTGGCCGAGTCCACCATCAAGACCCACGTGAGCCGCATCCTGGTCAAACTCGGCCTCAGAGACCGAACACAGGCAGCGGTCTTCGCCTACGAGGCCCGCTTGGTGACACCGGGCTGACACCGCCAGGGGCAGCCCCTCGGGGGCGCGGGGAACGACGCAGTCTTTTGCCTTTCGGGGCGCGGGGAACGGCGCAGTCGGTTGTCTTTAAGGGGCGCGGGGAACTGCGCGACCAGCCCCCACCGGGACCGCGGACGACTCACAACGGCGAGACCCCGCCACCTCAGGGGCGCGGGGAACTGCGCGACCAGCCCCCACCGGCCCGCAGCCGAAACCGACGCCCGGAGAGCGAACCCCCAGTTCAAGAGGGCAGGCCCTGTCCAGACAGGGACACGACCGGCTAGCGTCCGGACATGGCAGCCATCAACCCCCCGAAGTCCTTCGACCCCTGGGACGAGACCTTCCTGGCGGACCCGTACCCCGCGTACGAGGACCTCCGCGCCCACGGCAGGGTCCACTACTACGAGCCCACCAACCAGTGGCTGGTACCCCACCACGCGGACGTGTCGACGCTGCTCAGGGACCGCAGGCTGGGCCGCACCTACCAGCACCGGTTCACGCACGAGGACTTCGGACGGACCCCGCCCCCACCCGAGCACGAACCGTTCCACGTGCTGAACGACCACGGCATGCTCGACCTGGAACCGCCGGACCACACCAGGATCAGGCGGCTCGTGTCCAAGGCGTTCACCCCGCGCACGGTCGAACGGCTGCGGCCGTACGTGGACCGGCTGGCGTCCGACCTCGTGGGCGAGCTGGTCGCCGCGGGCGGCGGAGACCTGCTGACGGTCGTCGCCGAGCCCCTCCCCGTGGCGGTGATCGCGGAGATGCTGGGCATCCCGGAGTCCGAACGGGCGCAACTGCGGCCCTGGTCGGCGGACATCTGCGGGATGTACGAGCTGAGTCCGTCGAAGGAGACGGCGGAGAAGGCGGTACGGGCGTCGGTCGAGTTCACCGAGTTCCTGCGGGAGCTGATCGCGGTACGGCGCAAGGAGCCCGGGGACGACCTGATCTCGGGGCTGATCGCGGCGTACGACGAGGGGGACCGGCTCAGTGAGCAGGAGATGATCTCGACGTGCGTCCTCCTCCTCAACGCGGGCCACGAGGCGACGGTGAACGCCACGGTGAACGGCTGGTGGGCGCTGTTCCGGCACCCGGAGCAGCTGGCCGCGCTGCGCGCGGACCGGGGGCTGGTGGGTACGGCGGTGGAGGAGCTGATGCGGTACGACACCCCGTTGCAGCTGTTCGAGCGGTGGGTGCTGGACGAGATCGAGGTCGACGGGACGGTGATTCCGCGGGGGAGTGAGGTGGCGCTGCTCTTCGGGGCGGCGAACCGTGACCCGGCGGTGTTCGCCGCGCCGGAGGTGCTGGATCTGTCGCGGGTGGAGAATCCGCACATCTCCTTCAGTGCGGGTATCCATTACTGCATCGGGGCGCCGCTCGCCCGGATCGAACTCGCCGCGTCCATGGGGGCGTTGTTGGAGCAGGCTCCCTCGCTTCGGCTCGCGGCCGAGCCTTCGCGGAAGCCGAACTTCGTCATCCGGGGGTTGGACGGACTGCTGGTCGAGGTCTGACGGACCGGCTGTGACGTGCGGGTGCGTCGTGGCTGGCCGCGCAGTTCCCCGCGCCCCTTAAAGGCAACCGATTGCGCAGTTCCCCGCGCCCCCGAAAAGCAAAAGACTGCGCCGTTCCCCGCGCCCCTTGAGGGCGCCTTCGGCGTCTCAGCCCGTTGTCAGGTCGCGGCGGGTGAAGGCCGCCAGGCCTGTCGTGGCCAATGCCGTGGCGATCGCCGTGAGTGTCAGTACCGGGGGCCAGGTCATTTCCGTGCCGGGGAGATGTGGCAGGTGGGCGAAGGGGGAGAGGTTCAGTAGGGGGGCGGGGAGGTCCAGGGCCGGGCCGATCCAGCCCAGGAGCAGCGCGGTGCCGGCCACCGCCCACGCGGCCGGAGCGAGCTGTTGAGACACCCCGTACAGGAGGACCGCGAGGGCGCCGATGGTCCAGATCGCGGGGAGTTGGACCAGGCAGGCGCCCAGGACGGGGCCCGGCGACCGCCCGTAGCCTGCCGTCAGGCCGAGGCCGCCCAGGAGCATGATCAGCACGGCCCCGCCGAAGGCGATCAGCAGGTGGCCGCCGGCCCAGCGCAGGCGGCCCACCGCGCCCGCGAGGACCGGTTCGGCGCGCTGGGAGGTCTCCTCGCCGTGCAGCCGCAGCACGGACTGGACCACGTACAGCGCGGCGACCATGCCGAGCATGCCGACCATCGTGGCGAGGAACGCGTCGGTGATGCCGGACTGTCCGCCCATGCGCTCGATGATCTCGCGGGTGCGTTCGTTGTCGCCGACCAGATCCGTCGCGCCCTGCGTCACCCCGCCGAAGGCGGCCCCGGCGGCGAGGAAGCCGAGACTCCAGCCGAGTACGCTACCGCGCTGCAGTCGCCAGGCCAGCGCGCCCGCCGTACCGAGGCGGCCGGCGGCGGGGCCGGGCCTGGTCGCCAGGAAGCTCATGCCGACGTCGCGGCGCCCGGCCAGTTCGTACGCGGTCGCGCCCTGGAGCGTGACGGCGGCGGCGAAGAGCAGCAGGACCCACCAGCGTTCGTGCGCGAAGGGACGCAGGTTCTCCAGCCAGCCGACGGGGGACAGCCAGGTCAGCACGGACGAGCCGTCGCTCACCGAGGAGTCACCGGCGGCCCGCAGCGCGAACGCCGTGCCCAGCAGGCCTCCCGTCAGCCCCTTCGCGAGCCGCGCGCTCTCCGTGAGCTGGGCGGCGACCGCCGCGGCCGTCGCGAAGACCATGCCGACCCCGGCCGTGCCGAGCGCCAGCGCCAGGGCGCCCGACGAGCCCTGCCCGGTGAGGCCGGCGGTGATGAGCAGGGCGAGGGCCGCGTTCGCGACGAGGGCGGCGAGGAGCGCGGCGGTCAGCGGGGCGCGGCGGCCCACCATGCCCGCCGAGACCATCTCCTGACGGCCGCTCTCCTCCTCGTCCCGGGTGTGCCGTACGACGACGACCAGGCTCATGATCCCGGCGAACACCCCCGCGTACGCGCCGATGCGCCACGCCACGAGTCCGCCGAGCGAGTCGCCGAACACCGGCCCGTACAGGGCGCGCAGGGAGCTGTTGGTGAGCATCTGGTGGGCGAGGCCGGTGCGTTCGGCGGCCGTGGAGTACACGCTCTTCAGGGAGCCCGGCATGGCGACCACCATCAGGGCGACGACGCCGACCCAGAGCGGGATCACCACCCGGTCGCGGCGCAGTGCGAGCCGCAACAGGGGCCAGGTGCCCGCCAGTTGGCGCGTACCCCTGCCCCGTGCGGCGGTGGGCCCGGCGGTCGGGGTCACGATGGTCATCGGGACACCGCCGCCGCGTCCGCCCGCACGTCCTCCTGGTAGTGGCGCAGGAAGAGTTCTTCCAGGGTGGGTGGCGTGGAGGTCAGGGACCGTACGCCGGACGCGGTGAGTGCGCGCAGTACGGCGTTCAGCCTGTCGCCGTCCACCTGGAGCCTGACCCGGGCGCCCTGGACGTCGAGGTGGTGGACGCCGGGCAGGGCGGCCAGTCCGTCGGGGGGCCCGGCGAGTTCGGCGGTGACGCTGGTGCGGGTGAGGTGCCGCAGCTCGGCGAGCGAACCGGTCTCGACCGTGACGCCCTTGCGGATGATGCTGACGCGGTCGCACAGCTCCTCGACCTCGCTGAGGATGTGGGAGGAGAGCAGGATGGTGCGGCCCCGGTCGCGTTCCTCCTCGACGCACCGCTGGAAGACCTCCTCCATCAGCGGGTCCAGGCCCGACGTGGGCTCGTCGAGGATCAGCAGGTCCACGTCGGAGGCGAAGGCGGCGACGAGGGCGACCTTCTGCCGGTTGCCCTTGGAGTAGGTGCGGCCCTTCTTCGTGGGGTCCAGCTCGAAGCGCCGGATCAGGTCGGCGCGGCGCGCCGGGTCCAGGCCGCCGCGCAGACGCCCGTACAGGTCGATGACCTCGCCGCCGGACAGGTTGCGCCAGAGGGTCACGTCACCGGGGACGTACGCGATCCGGCGGTGCAGTTCCACCGCGTCGGCCCACGGGTCCCCGCCCAGCAGCCGCGCGGTGCCCGAGTCGGCGCGCAGCAGGCCCAGCAGGACACGGATGGTGGTGGACTTGCCGGCGCCGTTGGGGCCGAGGAAGCCGTGGACCTCGCCGGTCTCGACGTCGAGGTCGAGTCCGTCCAGCGCGTGCGTGCCCCCGAACGACTTGTGCAGTCCGGAGACGGTGATGGCCTTCGTCATGCTTCAGAACGTACGCTTACTTCACAAACTTGTGAAGTTAAGGAAGCGTATGAACGACGGATAGAATTGCTTCCCGGTGAACGCGCAGGTGGGGGTACGGGAGAGGACGGATCGCGGGATGGCGGAACCGAGTGAGGGCGCGCGTGACGCCGAGGCGGTCTCGAAGTTCGTCGAGAGCTTCGCCGCACAGCTCGTCGAGGCCGGGATGCAGCGGATGCCGGCCCGGGTGTTCGCCGCGCTGCTCTCCTCCGACTCCGGGACGCTGACCTCGGTCGAACTGGGCGAACAGCTGCGGATCAGTCCGGCCGCCGTGTCCGGGGCGGTGCGCTATCTCGCGCAGCAGCACATGGTCGCGCGCGAGCGTGAGCCCGGGTCGCGGCGCGAGCGGTACCGGGTGCACAGCAACCAGTGGTACGAGGCGCTCACCAATCGTGAGGCGGTCATCAAGGGGTGGGAGCGGGCTCTGCGCGAGGGCGTGGACAGTCTGGGCGGGGGGACTCCGGCGGGGCGGCGGCTGGCCGAGACGCTGGCGTTCTTCGAGTTCGTCGACGGGGAGGTGGCGTCGATGATGGACCGCTGGCGGATCCACCGGGAACGCCACTTCGGCGACGGCTGAGGGTTTTTTCGCCCCCGCCGCCCCTACCCGTTCCCGTCCACGCATGGGGGCTGCGCCCCCTCGCCCCCTTTGTCCTCAAACGCCGGACGGGCTGAAGGGTATCCGCCGGTCCGGCAACCCTTCCGCCCCTCCGGCGTTTGAGGAGCGGGGGTTCGGGGGCCGGCCCCCGAG
>NZ_JBHXTO010000231.1:0-8839 GCF_042677425.1 Streptomyces sp. NPDC127119
GGGGCCTGCGGGGAGCCGTGCTGATCGCGGCCACGGCCCTGCTGGTGGTCGGCGGATCACTGCTGGCTCTGGGCGCGGTACGTCAAGAACCCGCACCGCCCGCCGTGTCCGAGCCCTCGTCATCCCCATCCCCATCCTCCTCTTCACCGTCTTCACCTTCTTCGGCGTCTTCGGCGTCCTCCGCGTCGGGGCAGCGGGCCCCGCGGTCCGACGCGGCGACGAACCAGGTGTCTCCGCTGTCCAGTTCCCCGCCGGTGCGGGTGAAGATCCCCGGGATCAAGGTGTCGTCCGCCCTGGAACGCCTCGGGCTGGACGAGAAGAACGTCATGGAGACACCACGAGACCCGGCGAAAACAGGCTGGTACACGCCCGGCCCCACCCCCGGCGCTCAGGGGCCCGCCGTCATCGCAGGTCATGTCACCTGGAACGGCAGCCGTGCCGTCTTCTTCGACCTCGCCACCCTCGAACGCGGCGACGCCATCGACGTGGCCCGACAGGACGGCACCACCGCGCACTTCGCGGTCGACCGCGTGGCCCAGTACCCGAAGGACAAGTTCCCGACCATCGACGTCTACCGCAACATCGACCATGCGGGACTGCGCCTCATCACCTGCGGCGGCACGTACTCCAAGGCCCGTAATCACTACGCGGACAACATCGTCGTCTACGCACACCTGACGGGCCACACACCATGAGTACGCGCTGAGCCGTAGGGCAGGCGCGGGATGGGATCGTGTGGTGCATGGCTTCGGGCTTCGGTCGGGTATGCCACCACCCCTGAAATCACCGATGAGCTGCGCAAGTTAGGGTATGCTAACTTCGATCTCAGGAGGAACAGCGTGGTGGCAGACACCCCCCGCCCCGACACCGACCGTCAGCCGGACTCGATGTGGGTGGAGCGCCCGCCGTTCCACAGCCGGGTCATCAAGGACGAGCGGGTCCTCCGGGTGCTCGACGAGCTCTACGAGCGGGAACGTCGCATCAACTGGGGCGAGTACGCCCATCATCCCGACCCGCGCCACCATGCCGCGACCGGTTTCTCGCTCAGCCCGGAGCAGGGCGACCAGCTCTATCTGCTGATCCGGCACGGACGGGCGCGCCGCGTGGTGGAGTTCGCCACCTCTCTCGGCTTCTCCACCCTCTTCCTGGCGGCAGCCGTCCGGGACGGCGGCGGAGGCCGGGTGTACACCGCCGAACTCGTGCCGGAGAAGGTCGAGCAGGCGCGAGAGAACATCGCGCGGGCCGGTCTCGCCGACCATGTGACGTTCTTCGAGGGCGACGCCTGCGAGACCCTTGCCGCTGCTCCGGAAGAGATCGATTTCGCTCTCATCGACGGCTGGGAGCCGAAGGTCTCCCTGGACGTCCTGAAGGTGATCGAGCCGAAGCTGCGGTCCGGCGCCCTGATCTACAACGAGAACCAGGACCGCGAGTTCCTGGACCACGTTCAGGCTCCCGGCAGCGGCTACCTCAACCTGCCGCTGTTGAGCGGTTCCGCCTACAAGCCGCAGGGCGAGCTGTCCATGCGCTGCTGACCACCACCTTTCTCGTCGAGGGCGAGCCACACCCGGTCGCGGGTGAGGGGGAGTTCGGTGAAGCGGATGCCGGTCGCGTCGCGCAGGGCGTTCGCGAAGGCGGGGGCGACCGGGTTGAAGGGGCTCTCGCTCATCGGCTTGGCGCCGAGCGGGCCGATGGCGTCGATGGTTTCCATGAAGTGGACCTCGGTGCGGGGGATGTCGGCGTACTGGGGGAGCCGGTAGCTGCGGAACGCGGCCGTCTCCACGGCGCCGTGCTCGTCGATGCGGACGTGTTCGAAGAGGGTCGCGCCCAGTGCCTGGGCGACGCCGCCCTCGACCTGGCCGCGGCACTGCATCGGGTTCATGACCTTGCCCGCGTCGGCCGCGTGCACGCTGCGCAGGATACGGATCTCGCCGGTGCCGGTGCCGGTGCCGGTGCCGGGGTCGACGGCGAGACGGAACCACTGGGCGTTGAAGGCGACCGAGCGGGGCGTGCCGCCGAAGTGCCCGTCGGCGGCGAGGGTGACCCCGACCGCCTGCGCGGACACGGACCCCGCCCGCTTCGTGCGGCCGAGGGAGGCCGTGCTCACCGGACTGGTGTGGTAGACCGCAGAGGACGGACAGGACAAGGCGGACCGGTTCGTGGCCGGGTTGCGCAGCGCCGACACCGGCGTGCTGCTGGGCCGGGGAGGAGACACACGGCGCTGTCCCTGACGACCTGATCGAGGCCTGCGTACGGCACCGCCTGCCGGTGGCGGCTGTCCCGGCCCAGGTCATGTTCCGGGCCGTCACCGACAAGGTGTACCTCCAGCAGTGGGGCGAGCTGAGCCGACACCACGTACTGCCCGCCGGCGCCCGAGCCCAGCTGAGCCGCCTCGTCGCGCAGGACGCTGGCCCGGACGCCGTCCTCGCCGCCTTCGCCCACCTCGGACCGGGGGCAGTCGCGTACGTCCTCACCGCCACCGGCCGCACGTTCGCGGCGACCGGTGGCGCACCCGCCCTCCCGCTCCCGAAGCCACCGCACTCCTGGCGGACGGCACCGGCACTACGGTGCCGATCGCCGACGCCGCCGCGACCCCGTACGAACGCCGGTACCTCTACGTGCACGACCCGGACGCTGCGCCCCCCCGCATGCTGCACGAGGTGGCCGCGATCCTGGGCCGCTGCCGGGAAGCACAGGCCCGACGCCGGGCCGCCGCTCACCGGAGGGCGGACGAACTCGGCGCGCTGCTCGCCCGCCCCGACGCGGAGAACACCGCGGTGGCGGCTGCCCTGCAAGCCTGCGGGCTGCCTCCCGGCGAGGGCCCGTACCGTGTGATCACCGCCAATACGGGTGCCCGGAGTGGAGGACCGGCGGATGGTGCGCTGGAGGAAGGTGCACTTACGGAAGGCGCGCTGGCGGAGGCCGTGGCTCACTTGGCCGGGCCGGGACCTGCCGCGGTGGGCCGACTGCCGGACCGCACGGCATTCGCGGTCGTCCCTGGACCCGTCACCCTCGACGGAGTCTGGGCCCTTGTCGCCGCGTGCGAGCCCTCCATACCCCTGCACGGCGGCACCGGGGCACCGGCCGCAGGGCCTCGCGACCTGGCCGGAGCACTCACCGAAGCCCGTTACGGCCTGGTGTCGGCGTAGAGTACGTCCCCCGGTGTCTCGCTCCTCACCGACGCCACCACCCTCACCACGCTCGACACGCTCCTGACCGGTGTGCCCGCTGAGGTCCGCAACGCCTACAGCCGTACCGTTCTCGGCCCCCTCCTCGACACCGCGAACGCCTCCGCTGCCCCGCTGTTGCAGACCCTGCGGACCTTCCTCGCCTGCGACTGCTCGTGGGCCCGCACCGCGGAAGTGATGCACCTGCACGTCAACACCGTCCACTACCGCATCCAACGCGTCGAACACTTCACCCACCGCGACCTGTCCCGCCTCACCGACCGCCTCGGCCTGTGGGCCGCGCTGCTGTGCCACCAGCCCGCTGCCGGGGCTGCCGCGCGCCCACGTCCGTAGGCTTCACGGGCCGCGACCGGCCGACGGCTCCCGGTCGCATCGCTCGGCAGCCTTCGGACGGCAGCCTTCGGACGGCGGCCCTCGAACGGCAGCCTTCGAATGGCATGGGTGAATTGCTGTGGACGTACGACGTACCTCATCGGTGACGACCGCTCATAGCCGTCGGCTATACGGACATAGCGAGAATCGCTTTGACCAGGGCAATCGACTGCATGGATCGTGAACTGCACTCGCAGTCAACGCAGTTGAGGAGCCGTGATCATGGCGAAGGTGCTCTGTGTGCTGTACGACGACCCGACCGACGGATACCCGACCACGTACGCCCGTGACGACCTCCCCGCGATCGACCAGTACCCGGGCGGTCAGACCACGCCCACTCCCGAGGCCGTCGACTTCACGCCGGGCCACCTCCTCGGCAGCGTCTCCGGCGAACTGGGCCTGCGCAGCTTCCTGGAGAAGGCGGGCCACAGGCTCGTCGTCACGTCCGACAAGGAGGGCGACGGCTCGGTCTTCGACCGGGAGCTGCCCGACGCGGATGTGGTGATCTCCCAGCCGTTCTGGCCGGCGTATCTGACTCCGGAACGCATCGCGGCGGCACCGAACCTCAAACTTGCCATCACGGCCGGGATCGGCTCGGACCATGTCGACCTGGACGCGGCCATCGCGCACGGCGTGACGGTCGCCGAGGTCACGTACTGCAACAGCATCAGCGTCGCCGAGCACGTGGTGATGATGACGCTGTCCCTGGTCCGCAACTACCTGCCGTCCCATCAGGTGGTGCTCGACGGCGGCTGGAACATCGCGGACTGCGTGGCCCGCTCCTACGACCTGGAGGGCATGCATATCGGCACTGTCGCCGCCGGACGCATCGGCCTGGCCGTCCTGCGCCGCCTGGCCCCCTTCGACGTGCAGCTGCACTACACCGACCGCCACCGCCTTCCCGAGGCGGTCGAACGCGAACTGGGCCTGACCTTCCACGAGAGCGCCGCCGACATGGTCCCGCACTGTGACGTCGTCACCATCAACGCACCGCTCCACCCGGAGACCGAAGGACTCTTCGGCGACGAACTGCTGGGCCGGATGAAGCGCGGTGCGTACCTCATCAACACGGCCCGTGCGAAGATCGCCGACCGGGACGCCATCGACCGGGCTCTGCGCAGTGGACGGCTGGCGGGCTATGCGGGTGATGTCTGGTACCCGCAGCCCGCCCCCGCCGACCACCCCTGGCGCACCATGCCGCACCACGGCATGACCCCGCACATCTCCGGCTCCTCCCTCTCCGCACAGGCCCGCTACGCGGCGGGCACCCGCGAGATCCTGGAATCCTGGCTCGCGGGCCGCCCGATCCGCGACGAGTACCTGATCGTGGACGGCGGCGCGCTGGCGGGCACGGGCGCCCACTCGTACTCGGTCACCAAGTGACGGACCGCGCGGACCGCGTGGGCCGGAGGTGATGGGTGGAGGCCGCTGTCGAGCTGCTTTCAGGCGGGGCTGACGTGCATGTTCGTCGACTTCGCCCGGGCGGTGGCCTCCGCTCTGAAAGCGCGGCCAGAACCGTCCTCGTCGAGGGAGAGACAGATGCTCAGCAAGCAGGAAGCCGCCGACGCCGTACGCCAGGCCAAGGTGACGACCGGGGTCACGTGGGCCCAATTGGCAGAAGCGGTCGGGAGGCCGCCGGCCTGGACCACGGCGGCCTTGCTCGGCCAGCACCCGATGAGCAAGGACGAGGCCGCCACGGCGGCGGCCCTGCTCGAACTCGGCGAGGACGCCGCCCTCGCCTTCCAGCTCCAGCCGACCAGGGGAGCGCTGGACGCCGCCGTCCCCGTGGACCCCACGATCTACCGCCTCTACGAGATCGTCCAGCTCTACGGCCCGACCATCAAGGAACTGATCCACGAGCAATGCGGTGACGGCATCATGAGCGCGATCAACTTCCGACTCGACGTCCGGCGGGTCCCCGACCCCGCGGGCGACCGGGTGGTCATCACCCTGGATGGAAAGTTTCTGCCGTACCAATGGGAGTGAGCCCTTTGCGTGGTTAAGAGTCTTTACCAATCACCGGATGCTGCCCTGCTCTTGAACTGGCTCATCGCAGGGAAAGGACGAGGCAGCCCGGTCGAATCGGTCCTTGAGCTGGTCAGGGGCGCGCCGCTTGAAGTCAGACAGACGATCGTCACCGAGCAGACCGGACGGGCTCTTCACGGTGACCTGAACGCCATCTCCATCATTGCGGCCCTTGGTCGAGTGTGCGGCTTGGACGTGTCCACGGAAGTCTTGAACCACCTGCTGACCGGGCGCCGTAGGGTCGGACGGTGGTTCGACGGCACCCGCAAGGACGAAGAGCCCACTCGTACCGCCTTTGTACGGAGGAGGGTGAGACACCACGGGAACCATCCTCAAAGGCCTCCAACGAATCCACTGGGGTGATCTGGGCGCCGCCGGGGGAGCAACAGCTCGTGACATTCCGGCTCTGCTGTCCAAGGCCGCGTGGCCCGACGAACAAACCGCACGCCTTGCCGTGGACGAACTCGGCTCCCGCATCTGTGAACTCGGTTTCGTCGTTCACGAGGCGACCGCGTCCACGATTCCCTTCCTCATCGAACTGGCCGGTGCCCCTCACGTCACGTGCAGGGCCGAGGTGCTTGAACTTCTACTGAGCGCCTTCAACGGGCGGCAATGGAGCGCCGCAGTCCAAGCGGCCCCTGCCAAATACAGCGGCAACTACCGGGAACAGGTCGGATGGGAGGCGAAAACGCAGCACGCCGTACGTGCCGGGCAGGCCGTGTACAGGGGGCTCGTCACCGCGACGGATCCGCAGGTCGCAGAGGTCGCCGCCAAGCTCGTGCGGGCCGTAGGGGAGCAGGCGGCGGAACCGTGACTGTCCATCCGTTCAGACACGCGGACACCTCCGCGTGAAAACTCCTGTGCGTATGTTCGTACGTCTCTGCGATCATCCCTGAATGGCGCACGATTTCGACGCACTGGTCATTCGGCACACTCACCGTCTTTCTTCTCCTCGGGGCTCCGCCGGTCAAGGGGCCGTCGTGGCGCGGCAGTTCGACGCGGCGCTGACATCGGTGGGATTCAAGCTGTCCGCCCAGCTGCTGGAGCGGCTGTCCGGGCTGTCCGAGGCCGCCGTTCTGCATACCGCCAGGCGGACCCTGCGGACGGTGAGCGAAATGGTGGGCGACCATGTCCAGCACAACTCGTATTTCATCGACTTCCCGGCGAACGTGCCCGACACCGAAGAATTCTGGATGCGGTGCGTGACGAAGGCGCTCGCCGACGAGACGTCGCGCGAGAGCGTGCTGACGCAGTTGACGCACGGGGTGCTGGATCTGCTCAGCCTCCCTGCCTACGGCCGTTACCAGCACACCTACGAGGAGATGCTCGCCGCGCAGGACGAGCTGATCGCCTCGGCGCGGGACCGGGTGACCGTCCTGCACCTCGGCCGGGACCTGGACGACGAACTCACAGCCCTGTACCTGGCTTTGGCCGGCTCCACGACCCCCTTGGGTGAGGAGCATCTGCTCGACCTCAAGGCCCTCGCCGGGCGGTGCGCGCTCGGCCCACAGCCCGAGGCGATCCCGGTCCGGGAGAATCGGGCGGTCGTCAACGGCGCCCGCCTCGCCGTGGGTGCGGACCTCCTGCTGGACACCGTCACCGACGTACTCCGGCTGGCCTGCGCACTGTCGGGCGGCGACGTGACACTGCAGGAACCGACCCGGTTCCGTACTCTGTCGCGTCCGGCCCGCCGTGCGCTGCTCGCGGGCCTCGACGCCGTCATCGCGGCGAACCCCGCCAAGCTGGCCGACGTGCACGCCCACCGGGAGCCGTTCAAGCGTCTCGGTGAGCGTCTGCACCCGCACGAGTACCCGCGCTGGCCGCACGCCGCCGACGTGTTCGCGGTGGCGCGGGGCGAGAAGTCGGCGCGGTCCTTCGACAGCCGTGTCGAGAAGCGGCTCGACGAGTTCGACGTCCCCGGTGCGGTGCGGCTGCTGCAGTCCGCTCCCGGCAAGCTGTTCCGCTCCCTGGACCTCCTGCTGCGTACCGCCGCCGACCAGGGGGAGCGGGATGCGGTGGTGGCGGCTGCGGTGCGGGTCGCCCCCGAGGTCTCCGGCCGGGTCGTGCTCTCCGTCCGCGAGCACTTCCACAACCGGGAACGGGAGGCAGGCGAAGCCCGCATCTTCATCAACAGCCGCGGCCGTGGCTGGGTGACCCCTGACGTCCGGCCGGCCGTCCCCGCCGCCGACCGCGACCGTCTGATCAGCGCGCTGGACGCCGAAATGCGCCGCCGGCTCCCGGCACCACGCCGGCTGCTGCTCGACCCCGACGTCCTCGACGTGGCGCTCCCGCTCAGCGGCAGGGCGGCCACGGCAGGGCTCGGCGTCCTGCCGCGCGGTTCACGCTCCACGGTCGACGGCGAACAGCTGCGGTTCTTCGTGTACTGGAAGGAGACCGGGAAGCGGACCGATTACGACCTCTCGGCGCTGCTTCTCAATGCCGACTACAGCACTGACACCTGGCTCTCCTACACATCGCTCACGGCTGCCGGAGCTGAGCACTCGGGCGATGTCACCGAAGCGCCCGAGGGAGCCTCGGAATTCATCAACGTGTCATTGGGCCGGGTACGCAGCACGTTCGTCGTTCCACAGGTCAACATCTACGCCGGTGAGGGCTTCGAGGAAGTCGCCGAGTCGTTCTTCGGCTTCATGCTGCGAGACGGTGAGCAGCGGGGTCGGCCGTTCGAGCCGCGCACGGTGCGAATGAAGTCGGAGCTTCGCGGAGTGGGCCGAGTGGCGCTGCCGCTGGTCTTCCGTAGGGAGGACGACGGCCGGTGGCGTGCGAAGTGGCTGCACCTGTACCTGAAGGGCATCTCGTCGGCCAACCGCGTCGAGGAGAACCAGGTGTCGGTGGCCAAGGTGGTACGCGCACTCGTGGAGCGTGAACAGTTGACGGTGAGTTACCTCGTGGACCTGATGTCCGGCGACTCCACGGTGGTGGACCTGTGGGACGGCGGGCCGGTCCCGGACGAGCCCGTGCTCTACATCGGTCTCGAACGTCCCGAGGGTCTGCACTCGGACTCCGAGGTCATCACCCTCGAAAATCTGCGCGACGTGATCCCAGGCTGAGTGCTAGCGTTCATCTCGGTGAGGCCATGAAGGGGCTTCCTTCTCAACTTCCTGCAATGAACTAAGTTCTTTCGCTTTCCTCGCCGTCGAATTGCTTCGGGCGGTGGCCGCGGTCAACACCCGGGGCCCCCCCGCAAAGGTTTGGGGGGGGGTGCACACACACGCACGCCAAAGCGGGGGGCAAGGCGG
>NZ_JBHXTO010000232.1:0-8639 GCF_042677425.1 Streptomyces sp. NPDC127119
ACCCAGGGGCGCGGGGAACTGCGCAGTCTTTGTCTTTGTTTTTAGGGGCGCGGGGAACTGCGCGGCCGGCCACAGCGCACCCGCACCCGAAGGGCCTCGCCCAGACACCCCACCCCCCTCAGCTGGCGCGGCGCGCTACTCCCTCACGCAGAGCCTCCCGCAACCGACCCGCCTCCCACCCCTCACTCAGCGCGAGACGGACAAGGTCCGCCTGGGACGCCGGTGCCAGCCCGCCGACCGGGGGGTCGGAGTCCAGGTTGGTCGGAAAGGCATAGCCCTCGGCACTGGACGCCACCACCGCGTCCAGCCACTCCCGCCCGGCCCCCGCCGCGGCCCGAGCGAGCAGCACCGGGTACACCGCGTTCGACACGGCCTCCCGGTCGACGCTCTCCATCGCCCGCCCGAACGCGGAGGACACCTGCAGCAGATTGGCCATCCGCCGGATGTCCGCGGACGTGTTGTGTCCGGCGGCATGGAACAGCGCGGGGTTGAAGAACACCGCGTCCCCCGCGGCAAGCGGCAGTTGCACGTGGTGCGCCTCGAAGTACTCGTGGAACTCCGGCAGCCGCCAGGCCAGATAGCCGGCCTCGTACTTCTGCGAGTGCGGCAGATACATGGTCGGGCCGGACTCGACGGGCATGTCGCAGTGGGCGACCGCCCCTTGCAGCGTCAGCACCGGCGAGAGCCGGTGCACGTGTGCCGGGTACCGGGCGGCGGCCTCGTTGCTCAGGAAGCCCAGGTGGTAGTCGCGGTGCACGGTCTGCGCGGCCCCACCCGGGTTCACGACGTTGACCTGTGAGGTGACCTGGTAGGCGGGACCGAGCCAGGCCAGGGAGACCAGGGCGAGGATGTCGTTGGCGTAGTAGTCGACGAACGCCTCCGGATCCAGCAGGGCAGCCTTCTCCAACGCGTTCCAGACCCTGTCGTTCGCGCCCGGCTTCGCGAAGTGGTCGCCCGCGACGGCCCCGGAGGCGCGCTGTTCGGCGATCAGGGCGTCGAAGACCCCGGTCGCCCGGTCGAGGATCCCGCGGTCGGGGAAGGCGCCCTTGAACACGGCGATGCCGGGCCCTTCGGCGAGCGCCCGGACCAGTTCCGCCTGGACGTTCCGGCGGCCTTCGGGCGTCCGTACCTCGGCGCGCAGGCTCTCGCTCTCGTACAGCAGGACGTTCCGCTCGACGGCGGCGGCGTACGGGTAGTCGGCCGGGTCGGTGCCCCGCTCGACCAGTTCACGGAATCCGTCGAGGTCGCAGTCGTCCACGGACAGCCAGGCGCGGGGTCCTGAAAGGGTGCTGGACATCGTCGTCCTTTCGGGGTGGTCCTTGCGGAGGTCGCGGCGAACCGTTGGGGGTCGCGGCGACGCTTTGCAGTCATTCTCACGACGCCGCACCCCTCAAGCAATCGTCACCGAACCATCAAAAACCCCTCAGGGAAACGTCCTCAGCCGTTGGGGCGCAGCGTCCAGACGACGGTCATCTCGCCGGTGACGGCGCCGTCCTCGCGCCGGATGGCGACGGCGACCGGGAACTCCGGGCGCAGGCCGGCGTCGAGTTCGGCGACGACGTCGGCGGCGGGCCGCCCCAGGGTGGCGGTGGCCGTGACCGGGCCCCTGGCCAGCTTCTTGAACGCGATCTCGGCGGTCACGGGCAGCGGCACGGCCCGCGCGAGCTGGTCCCCGAACGCGGCCAGTACGACCGCCCCGCTCGCCGACTCCCCCAGGGTGAACATCGCTCCGGCATGGGGCCCGCCCACGTGGTTGTGGTACTCGCTCTGGTCGGGCAGTGCGAGTACGGCCTTGTCCGGAGTGGTTTCGAGGTATTCCAGTTTCAGGGTCCGGACCATCGGCACGGTGGCGGCGAGCATCTCGCCGATAGACATCTGATCTGCGCTCATGGCCGCACGTTACCCACGAGTAGCGAATCTTGAACAGTCTCCTGGACGGGATCTCGAACACACGGCGCCCGCCCTCGGGGGTGATCCGGTACGTGCCTGATGAGGGCCAGTGACCCAACTGTGTCCCGTGCGGCATTAGGGTTACTGGCCATGTGGCCAGGAAATCAGCCGCCCGGGGGCGAGCAGAACCCGCAGGACCAGAACCAGAACCCGTACCAGCAGCCGGGGTACCAGCAGCCGAATCCGTATCAGCAGCCCGGATATCAGCAGCCCGGGTACCAGACCGGACCCCAGCCGCAGAACCCGTACACGCAGCCGGGGCAGCCCGGCTGGACCGCGCCCGGTGCGCCGCAGCCCCCCGAGGGCGGCGGCAGGAACAGGACGAAGATCGTCGCGATCGTGGCCGCCGCGGCGGTCGTCGTCGCGGCCGGTGTCACGGGCGTGCTGGTCCTGGGCGGCGACAAGGACGACGAGGCCGGCGACAAGGACGGCAAGGCGAAGCAGCCGTCGCCGAGCGCGCCGAAGGACCCGAGCGGGTCGGCGTCCGCCGAGGAGGACAACCCGCGCGGCACGGACGCCGAGAAGCCGACGGTGGCGGGCTGGAAGGTCGTCATCAACCCGCGCTTCGGCACGATGTTCGACGTGCCCGCCGAGTGGGAGATCGAGAGCACCGACACGAGCGTCGGCTTCGAGTGGGAGGAGAAGGGCAAGACCGACCGCACCACGGTCACCGCCCCCGCCTACCTCAAGTCCAAGTGGTGCACCAGCGACAGCGACAAGGACGGCCGCGAGGAGAACACGGCGCTGGTCACCGCCGGAACGCGTGGCGAGAACGGCGCCAAGGACGCGGCCGAGGCGGCCGAGACCCGCGTCCCGTGGTGGATCTTCGGTGGCTACACGCAGCCCGACAAGAAGAGCGTGAAGTGGGACAAGGCGAAGGACTACACGACGAAGTCGGGTCTCAAGGGCAGCGTCGCCAACGCGCACTCCAGCAACACGCCCCAGAACGGGAAGTGTGACAGCGAGGGCAAGGCCATCACCTTCGCGTTCAAGAACAGCGCGGGCGACTACGTCACCTGGAACCTGTTCGGCGCCCAGGGTGTCGACGACGAGATCCCCGACGCGACCGTCCAGAAGATCCTGAGCACGGTGCGTCTCACCAAGGACGCCCCGACCGACGGCTGAGCCGCGGCGGATCGGCCGGAACCGCAGCAGGAACCATTCGCCCCGTCTGCCCGAGTGCACGACGGGGCGAAGCGGAACCGAGCGGGAGGCGGCACGGAACAGGCCGACAATCAGTTTGGCAAGTCGGCCCGTCGGCGGAGATAGTCGCCAGGTGAAGCCCGCCGCCGACTCCCCCACCGGACTGCGCCGCCCCTCCTGGGCGGGGCGCAACTACACCCTGCTGACCGCCGCCGCGGTCGTGACGAACCTGGGCAGCCAGGGTGCGTTGATCGCGGCGGCGTTCGCCGTCCTGGACGAGGGCGGCGACGGCGGCGACGTGGGCCTGGTGGCGGCGGCCCGCACGCTGCCCCTCGTCCTCTTCCTGCTGATCGGCGGCGCGGTCGCGGACCGTCTGCCGCGGCACCGCGTGATGGTCGCGGCCAACACCCTCAACTGCCTCTCCCAGGCGGCCTTCGCGGCCCTCGTGCTCGCCGGTGAGCCGCAGCTCTGGCAGATGATGCTGCTCACCGCGCTCGGCGGCACCGGCCAGGCGTTCTTCGCCCCGGCCGCCGAGGGCATGCTGCTCTCCTCCGTCAGCGGCGCGCAGGCCAACCGCGCCTTCGCCGTGTTCCGCCTCGCGATGCACGGGGCCGGTCTCGGCGGCGCCGCGCTCGGCGGTGTCATGGTCGCGCTGGTCGGGCCGGGCTGGGTGCTCGCCGTGGACGCGCTGGCCTTCGCGGTCGCGGGCGCCCTGCGCGCCTTCCTCGACGTCGGCCACATACCGCCCCGGGTGCCGGGCACCGGGCTGCTCACCGATCTGCGCGACGGCTGGCGGGAGGTCGTGGGACGGCCCTGGCTGTGGGCGATCGTCGCGCAGTTCTCGGTCGTGGTCGCCGTCGTGGGCGCCGCCGAGGCGGTGTACGGCCCCCTGGTCGCCCGGGACAGTCTCGGCGGCGCCGGTCCGTGGGGCCTGGCCCTCGCCGCGTTCGGCGGGGGCACGGTCGGGGGCGCGCTGCTGATGATGCGCTGGAAACCCCGCAGGCTCCTCCTCGCGGGCACGCTCTGCGTGTTCCCGCTCGCCCTGCCGTCCGCCGCGCTCGCCGTGCCGTTCCCGGTCGGCGCCCTGTGCGCGGTGATGTTCGTGACCGGCGTCGCCATCGAGGTGTTCGGCGTCTCCTGGATGACCGCGCTGCACCAGGAGATCCCGGAGGACAAGCTCTCCCGCGTCTCGGCGTACGACTGGTTCGGCTCGATCGCCATGGTCCCGCTCGCCACCGCCCTGGCGGGCCCGGCCGAGTCCGTCTTCGGACGTCCGGCGGCCCTGTGGGGCTGTGCGGTCCTGGTCGTCGTGGTGACGGCGGCGGTGCTGTTCGTGCCCGACGTACGCAATCTGACGCGGCGCACGAAGGAAGTGACGCAGGGGATCCCGGCGAAGAGCGAGCGGACGAGCCCGGCGCACTCCGAGAACTGAGCCCCGTCCGCCGCTGGACCGGTCGCGCCGGTCAGCCGATGCTGAACGCCCCGGACGGCGGCTCCGGCGACGGCACCGCGTCCTCGTCCCGTACGGGCTTCGCGTCCCCGATGAAGACCCGCAGCGTGTCCCCGTGTTCGACGCGCGCCGGAAAGGCGTCGGAGGCCGTGCGGCGCATGAGGGTGGCGGTGTCGAGCGGCCGGTGCGAGGCGACGAGCACCGCGTTCCCGAAGCGGCGCCCGCGCAGCACCCCCGGCTCGGCGATCAGCGCCAGCTCCTCGAACACGGTGGAGAACGTGGCGAGCTGGGAGCGCAGGAAGGCGAAGGGCGAGGCGTCGGCGAGGTTGGCGAGGTACACGCCGTCGCCCCGCAGCACACGTGCCGTCTCCCGCGCGTACGCCACCGAGGTCAGGTGCGCCGGTACCCGGGAACCGCCGAAGACGTCGGCGACCAGGACGTCGGCCGAGGCGGCGGGGGCGTTTTCGAGCCAGGCGCGGGCGTCGGCGCCGTGCAGCGCGATGCCCGCGTCCCCGGGGACGGGCAGCTGCTCGACGACGAGGTCAAGGAGCTTCCTGTCGGCCTCCACCACGTCCTGCCGGGACCCCGGCCGGGTCGCGGCGAGATAGCGGGGCAGGGTGAGCGCGCCGCCGCCGAGGTGCAGCGCGTCCAGCGGGAGCCCCGGCTCCGCGACCGTGTCGAGGACGTGCCCGAGGCGTCGCGCGTACTCGAACTCCAGGTAGGTCGGCTCGTCGAGGTCGACGTACGACTGGGGCGCCCCGTCGACCGTCAGCAGCCAGGCCCGCTCGCGGTCGATGTCCGGCATCAGCTTGGCGGTCCCGTGATCCACGGTCCTGGTCACGGGTATCGGCTCGTCCACGCACCCATTGTGCCGGTGCCGCGCGGGTGCCCGCCCGCCTTCCGCACGGAAGGGTCCGTACGGAAGGCGGGCGCCTGCCCGGCGGGCGCCGACGGTTCAGCCGACGGCGGTCACCGTGCCGGCGCCGACCGTGCGGCCGCCCTCACGGATCGCGAAGCCCAGGCCCGGCTCCAGCGGCACGTCACGCCCCAGCTCGACCGTCATGGTGACGGTGTCGCCGGGCCGCGCGACCGCGCTCCCCCCGAGGTCGACGTCGCCGACGACGTCCGCGGTGCGGATGTAGAACTGCGGCCGGTAGCCGGTGGCCACCGGCGTCGTCCGCCCGCCCTCGCCCGCCGACAGGACGTACACCTGCGCGGAGAAGCGACGGCTGGGGACGACGCTGCCGGGCGCCGCGACGATGTGTCCGCGGCGCACGGCGTCGCGGGGGACGCCGCGCAGCAGCAGCGCCACGCTGTCACCGGCCTGCGCCTCTTCCATGGGCTTGCCGAACGTCTCCAGACCCGTGACCACCGTGTCCACGGCGGCACCGAGCACTTCGACGCGGTCGCCCACCCGGATCGTGCCGCGCTCGACGGCCCCCGTGACGACCGTGCCGCGGCCGGTGATGGTGAGCACGTTCTCCACCGGCAACAGGAACGGCGCGTCCACATACCGCTCGGGCAGGGGGACGTACGTGTCCACGGCGTCCAGCAGCGCGCCGATCGCCTCGGTCCACCGGGGGTCGCCCTCCAGCGCCCGGAGTCCGGAGACCCGTACGACCGGTACGGAGTCGCCCCCGTAGCCGTGCGAGGTCAGCAGCTCGCGGACCTCCAGCTCCACGAGGTCGGTCAGCTCCTCGTCGCCCGCGTCCGCCTTGTTCAGGGCGACGACGATGTGGTCGACGCCCACCTGCCGGGCGAGCAGCACGTGTTCGGCGGTCTGGGGCATGATCCCGTCGAGCGCGGAGACCACGAGGATCGCCCCGTCGAGCTGGGCGGCGCCCGTGACCATGTTCTTGACGTAGTCGGCGTGGCCCGGCATGTCGACGTGCGCGTAGTGGCGGGTGTCGGTCTCGTACTCGACGTGCGCGATGTTGATGGTGATGCCGCGCGCGGCCTCCTCCGGCGCCCGGTCGATCCGGTCGAACGGTACGTAGGTGCCGGAGCCGCGCTCGGCGAGGACCTTGGTGATGGCGGCGGTCAGGGTGGTCTTGCCGTGGTCGACATGACCCATGGTGCCGATGTTCAGATGCGGTTTGGTGCGCACGTAAGCCGTCTTGGGCATGGCAGAGCCTCGAAGCCTCTTCGGTGTCAGCAGAGCTGAGCGGTGGTCCCGGCGTCGATACGGCCGGGACGGGGACCCCCAGGTCCTGCCGACCCTCCCCCTGCGGGGTCCGCCGGACGATCCGGGAAGGGTCAGCTTCGGGTGCCTGCTGCTGTGGCCACGGTGTTCGGGACGGCAGCCTTCGGAGCATCCGCGACCGCGGATGCTGCGTGAGGGAAGGCGTACCGGAACATGAGGCGATCATCGCCGACGGGGCGGATCGCGTCGAATGGTTTTTCGTGCCCCGGGGCCCGCCGTCCGCCACCCACGGCCGGTCTCAGGGGCCGATGCTCCTGAGCGCCTCGCGCACGGACAGCGGCGAGAGCCGGTCCCGCTCACGGGCCACGAAGTCCCGTACGGCGTCCGGATCCGTCCTGGCGTACTCGCGCAGGCTCCAGCCGATCGCCTTGCGGATGAAGAAGTCGGGATGTCCGGACCGGCGGACGCAGTACGCGAAGAGGCGTTCGCCGTCGGTGGCGTCCTTGTGGCGGAGCTGGTGGAGAAGAGCGGTACGGGCGACCCACAGGTCGTCGTCCTCGATCCACTCGTCCATGTCCGCCCGCAGCTTCGGATCGGCCGCGACGAGGCCGCCGACCACGTGGGCGGCGAGCAGGTCGACGGTGTCCCACCAAGGGACCGTGGAGACGAGATGACGGGCCACGGGCAGGAATCCGGACGAGAGACGCCTCACATGCCGGCGCAGATAGTCGACGGCGAAGTACTGGTACTCGCGCTCCGGCAGCCGCCAGCAGCGCAGCGCCACCGCCGTGCAGTCGGCCTCGTCCGGCACAGGCGTTCCCCGCAGCACCGTCCGGGAGAGCGCGCGGCGATCAGGCGTGGTCAGACCGAGGAAAGGGGCGATGTCCTTCATGTACGCGCGTGCCGTCACGGCCCGTTCCGGATCGGCCGCGGCGGGGTAGGAGACGGTCAGCCGTGCCAGCAAGGTGTCCGCGAGAACGCTGTGCGACGGCCCCGAACGGCCGTCCGACGTTCCGGAAGCTGTGACGCCCATGAGACGAACCATACGGCGAACACACACATGGGTCGGTTAGTGTCACCGGATGCTCGATGCCACCACCCGCTCTGGGGGCACCGCCACGGTCAGTCCCCCGCTTCCCGCAACAGAACTCGTCCCCGTCGAGTTCACCGCCGCGCCGACAGGCCTGGCCGCCCGCGTCACGAGAGCCCTGTTCTCGCCGTGGGCCCGGCTCTCCCTGCTGGTCGCGCTGCTGCTGTCGGCCGCCGGGACGGTGCTGCTGTTCGAGCCACAGAGACTGCTCGCCGACGGCTGGCCGCCCCAGCTGACCGGCGCCGCGGCGGCCCTGGTCTTCGCGGTCGCGTACGGGCTGTGCACGGTGGCGTTCGTGCCCCGGCCGATCCTCAACCTCGGAGCGGGTGCCCTCTTCGGCTCGCAGCTGGGGCTGGGGGCCGCGCTCGCCGGTACGGTCCTGGGGGCCGGGATCGCCTTCGGACTCGGCCGGATGCTCGGGCAGGACGCGCTGCGGCCCCTGCTGCGCGGTCGCTGGCTGAAAGCGGCGGACGGGCAGCTCAGCCGGCACGGCTTCCGCTCGATGATGGCCGCGCGGCTGTTCCCCGGGGTGCCGTTCTGGGCCGCGAACTACTGCGCGTCCGTGTCGCGGATGGGCTGGTTCCCCTTCCTGCTCGCGACGGCGCTGGGTTCGATCCCGAACACCGCGGCGTACGCGGTGGCGGGGGCCCGTGCGTCCGCTCCGACCTCGCCCGCGTTCCTGATCGCGATGGCCTTCATCGCGCTTCCGGCGCTGGCCGGCGCGATGGTGGCCTGGCGCAAGCGCCACCATTTGCGGGCCCGCTGAGGCCACATCGCCGGGTGCGGGTCGTCTGTGGCTGAGCGCGCAGTTCCCCGCGCCCCTGAAAGACGAAAAGCAGGGGCGCAGCCCCGCTTTTCAGGGG
>NZ_JBHXTO010000233.1:0-8589 GCF_042677425.1 Streptomyces sp. NPDC127119
GGGTCGATCCCGACCGCACGTGCCATGTCCGTCCCCTTCCGCCCAGGTCTTGCCGCGTTCCATCACCGCGTTCCATCACAAAACTTGAGTGCGATGCTGTCAATGGGGCACGTACCCCGGACCTGGCCGGACATGACGATGCCGCGCCCCTTGCGCGGGGCGCGGCATCGCCTCAAAAGCGGTGTACCGGTGTTCCGGAACGGCGTGGTGTCAGGCGAGCTTCGCCGTCAGCGTGATCGTCGTGCCCGTCAGCGCCTGGCTGACCGGGCAGTTCTTCTTGGCGTCCTCGGCGGCGGCGACGAAGGCGTTCTCGTCGAGGCCCGGCACGGTGCCCTCCACCGTGAGGTGGATGCCCGTGATGCCCTCACCCGGCTGGAACGTGACGTCCGCGGAGGTGGTGAGCTTGGTGGGCGGCGTGCCGGCGCCGGCGAGGCCGTGCGAGAGCGCCATGGAGAAGCAGCTGGAGTGGGCGGCGGCGATCAGCTCCTCCGGGCTGGTCTTGCCGTTCGCCTTCTCGGAGCGCGACGGCCACGACACCGGCTGCTCGCCGATGCCGGAGGAGTCGAAGGTGACGACGCCGTTGCCCTCAAGCAGGTTGCCTTCCCAGACGGTGTGTGCGGAGCGCGTTGTTGCCACGATGATTCCCTTTCGACGAGGTCCCGGTTCCGGGTCCGTGGCACCATCCGATCACACTCGGGTCACCGTCGGGCTCAGCGCACGCGAAAGACCGGCCCCCGCGCGGTGAACGGCAGGGACGCGCCCTGCGGAATCAGATAGGCGTGCTCGCGGCGGACCCGCAGCACATCGCACCAGCCGTCGGTGATGACGAGGACCGGGGCGCCCGGCGGGAAGTCCTTCGCCCGGTGGAGGAGGTCGACACCCGGCTGCAGGATCGTGCCGCCCCGGCCGTGGACGCGTACCCGCCCCGCGATCTCGGTGACCGGGACGAAGCCCGCGTCGTGCGGTGCCGCGTCGCAGAACACGACCCGCGCGGCCGGTACGTCCCTGGCCTCGGCGTACGAGGCGATCGCGCCCAGTGCCTTGCCGAGCAGGGTGCGGTCCATGGAGCCGGAGGTGTCGAGGACCACACCGAAGGTGCAGCGGGCGATCTCCTCGGGCGGGAAGTACCGTCCGGCGCGCGGGATGTCGGGGGTGGCGGCCTGTCTGCGGGACGGGCGGGCATAGGTGCGCAGCGGCTCGGGGCGCGGCACGAACTCGTCGAACCAGCGCGCCAGTTGCGCGTCCCACGGCAGGGGCGGATGGCTGAGCGCGCGGATGTCCTCGACGAGGCCGCCGGGCAGGTACCCGCGCTCCTGCCGCTGGTGCAGGTCGAGGCCCCGGGCGAGGCCGCGGCGGTAGAACTCGTCGAGGTCGACGTAGTCGCGGGGTGAGCCGAGGGGGCCGCCGAGGATGTCTCCCACGCCCTTGCCGCGCAGGGTGGCGAGGCGTCGGTGGCGGCGCAGGTCGGTGGCGAGCCGGTCGTAGACCTCCTCGGCGGAGAGGTCCTTCAACTCCTGGTCGTACAGCAGCCCTTCGGGCATCACGCCGACCTGCATCTCGACCAGCCAGGAGTTGATGACGTAGTCGCACGCGACATTGAAGAGGTACGGGTCGCGGACGCCGCAGCGGTCGCCGTGGCGCAGCGCGGCGTGCAGCATCTCGTGGGCGAGGACGAACCGCCACTCCTCGTCGTCGAACTGCCGCAGCGGGTTGATGTAGATCTCGGCGGCCTCCGGGTCGACCGCGGCGACGGAGATGCCGTGCGCGTGGGCGAGTTCGGCGTCCGCGACGATCGTGATGCCGGCCGCGATGCCACCGAGCAGCGGGTAGGAGGACACGAACCAGCTCAGCGCCCGCTCCCACGGCTGCCGCGGGGTGATGCCGCCGCGCATCGAGTCGCGCCGGCCGCCCGCCATGTCCATCGCGGCGGACACCGTGCGCGTCAGCGCGTGGGCGAAGGCGAGCTGCCAGTCCGGCGCGGAACCTCCCCGCCAGGTGTCCCACGGCACCAGCAGCAGGTCCGGCTCATCACCCGCCGTACCGCAGCGCTCGTACACCGCGGGGATGCCGGCGCCGTCGCGGCGCCAGCGCGCGGCGAGCTGCTCCTCGTCCCCGTCGGGGTACGACATCGGCAGGTCCGCGGGGGTCAGGCCGATGGGGAAGCCGAGCAGGAAGCGGTTGACGACGACGCAGCGGGCGGCGAGGTCGAAGCGGTCGGGCTGCTCCCGCACGGTCTTGTGCGCCGGTACGTGTCCGAAGCCGAGGTGGAGGGCGGCGTGCGCGACCGCCCAGGCCCACTCGACGGGCCGGGCGCGGCGCTTGGGGTGGACGTGCAGCACGCCGTCGGAGTCGACGCGGACGAGCCCGTCGCGGGGCGACTCCTCGCAGTCCTCCTGACGGCAGACGCTGAAGCCGATGGCGGCGAGCGCGCGGTTGCTCCGCACGAGCCGCATCCCCTCGGCGAACGCCTCGGCCGCCAGGTCCTTCTTCGGCTCCGCCTGCCTGCCCGTACGGGTCACCGGCGGGCCTCCACCAGCCGGGGCATGTCGCGGGCCGCCTCCACCAGGAACCAGGCGGGCAGTACGGGGTTGCCGTCCTCGTCCGAGGCGATGACGCTCTGGGCGACCTCCACCGAGATCTCCGCGAGCTGCACGAGCAGCGACTTCGCGCGGTACGCGGTCTGCCGACCGTTCGCCGAGGCGTGCTCCTTGCTGGTGGGCAGCTCCTTGACCAGCCGTCCCCGGAACGACTCGGCGAGGTAGTACAGCAGGTCGCGGTCCTCGACGCGGTTCGGCCAGCGGGCCTCGCCCTTGAGGATCGCCTCGATGCCGAAACGGCTGCGGACGATCTTCACATAGCCGCAGAAGGCGACCGCGTGCGCGGGCGTCAGCGTGCCGTGCGCGATGACCTTGAGCGTCGGCTCGTCGAGCGTCGGGCCGAAGGAACGCAGGGCGTCCGAGAGCATGTGCCAGGAACGGGGCGTGGAGAACGGCTCCTCCGTCTTCGGCGGCTTCGACCACAGGTGGTCGGGGCGGTCGGTGAGGTGGTCGAGCACCCACGGATGGATGCCGTTGCCCGCCGCCCACACCAGCCAGTCCTTCGCCGAGACCTCCAGGTGTACGTGCGTGAGGCGGTTGACCAGGGCGGACGCGATGGGGCGCGCGAGCGCGTTGTCCGTCGAACGGTTGCCCGCGCCGATCACGATCGAGCCCGCGGGCAGCTCGTAGTTGCCGATGCGGCGGTCGAGGATCAGCGAGTAGAAGGCCTTCTGGACGTCCGGGGTCGCCGCGTTCAGCTCGTCCAGGAACAGGCAGTACGGCTCGTCGCGGGCGATCGCCTCCGGCGGGCAGAAGACGGAACGGCCGTCCCGGATCTGCGGTACGCCGATCAGGTCCTCCGGCGCCAGCTGCGTACCCAGCAGGCTCACGCACTCCAGGCCCAGCGACTCGGCGAACTCCCTGACCAGGGAGGACTTTCCGATACCCGGGGCGCCCCAGAGGAACACGGGCCGCACGGTCGCGAGACCGAGCAGCAGTTCCGGTACACGGGCGGGAGTGACGGTGACGGCTGCCTGCACGCGGGCTCCTGGGGGTTGGGGGGCCGGGGTTTCGGCCACGCCCAGTGTGCGTGGCCCTGGACGGCCCCGCAGCCCATTTTCCGCGACGCCGGGTCGTCTGGCCGAGCGCCCGCCCACGGGCCGATGGAACTGGCCGAGCGCCCGCCCGCAGGCCGGTGGGGCTGGCTGGCTGTTCGTCTGCGGCCCGGTGGGGGCGAGCCGCGCAGTTCCCCGCGCCCCTGAAAGACGGGGCTGCGCCCCTGTCTTTCCCCCGAGGCCGCCCCGTGCTCACAAAAGGCGCCCACCCCAGCCCCCTAAGGGGCGCGGGGAACTGCGCGACCAGCCACGTCCGGCCCGCACCCGACCGGGCCGCGCCAGGCTCACGCCCCTAAGGGGCGCGGGGAACGGCGCGACCGGCCCCCACCGGCCCGCAGCCGATGCCCCTACCCACCCGCGCGGGCGCACACGGTCACGCCGAGCGTGAGTCGTCGAGTGGCGCGTCGTCGCCGACCGGCACCTGCGGACCGTCGTCCTCCCGCAACCACCGCCGCAGTACGCGATGCACCTGCTCCGCCCCGACCAGTTCCTCCCCCGCCCCCACCGGAGGTGAAAGCGTGAGCGGCGACATCAGGAAGGGCCGCCCCTGGGCCCCGCCCAACCCCCCGTGCGACCCGATCTGCTCCTCGAACGCGAGCACCTCGCCGTCCTCGGGGTCGTACCAGGAGTTCACCATGATGTCCGCGACGTGCGGGAACGAGTGCGTACGGCGCACCGCGTCGGCCGCGCCCGCCCCGAAGTCCGCGAGCGGCCCGGGACCGTCGTCCAGCTCGTCCAGCGGAATCTCCGCACCGTGCGCCCCGAGCACGAGCCCCCCGTGCTCCTCGCTGCGGACGAGCACGAACCCGACCCCGGGATGGTTGGCGAGCGTGGTCAGCAGGGCCGGATGCCGGGCGTCGATCTCCTCGCGGCTCATGCGGTGCGGCACGTCGGGGAAGGACACGAGTCCCAGGTTCCCGGAGGCCAGCACGATGGGTTCCGACGGCGGCAGGGTCGGCCGGAACTGCTCGCCGCCCTCCTCCACGGGCCTGCGCAGCGCGGCCAGCACCGCCGCCCTGGCCTCGGCACCGCTGTGCGTACGCCGGGCCTTGCGCGGCACGGGCAGCCCGCAGCCGGCCCGGACCAGTTCGCCGAGCCCGAGGCCGTACCGGGCGCGAAAGGTCTCCCCCGGGCTCTGGCCGTGGTCGGAGAGCAGGACCACGCGGTACGCCCGCGGCGCGTGCTCGGCGACCTGCTCGATCAGGGCCAGCGAGCGGTCGAGGCGCTGCAGGACCTTCTCCGCGTCCCGGCTGCGCGGCCCGGAATGGTGCGCGACCTCGTCGTACGCGACCAGGTCCGCGTAGACCGAGGCGCGTCCGGCGAACATGTCCCCGATGACCGCCGCGACGACGACGTCCCGTTCGATGACGGTCGCGAAGGCCCGGATGAACGGGTAGAGCCCGCCCCGGCCGACCCGGGGGCGCTGCTTCCGCAGCCGCGCCCGGGTGGACTCGCCGATCTCGCGGCCGACGTCGGCGACGAAGGACAGCGCGGTACGGACGGCGTTGGCGGGGTCGGAGAAGTACGCGAAGTAGCCCGCCCGGGAACGGTTCTCCCTGCCTCGTCTGGCGGCCACGGAGAGCACCAGGGCCAGTTGCTCGGCGCCCCCGCTGAAGAGGTTTCCGCGGCTCGCGCCGTCCAGGGTGAGCAGGCCGCCGTCGCCGGTGTGCTCGATGGCCCGGCGCTGGAGTTCCGCGGCGCTGGTGGGCCGGTTGCAGACCATGATTTCCCGGGTGTCCTTCTCGTACCAGCGGAAGGCGGGGATGTCGTGGTTGGAGCCGTGCAGGATGCCGAGCTGGCTGGCGCCGGTCTGGCTGGACCAGTCGGTGCGCCAGGGCGCGAGCCGGTGGGTGGTACGCGCTCCCGGGCCCTCGCCCAGCCAGGCGGCCACGGTGGGCATGAGCCCGCGTCCGATGGCGTCCACGAGCACGTCGTGGCCGACTCCGTCGAGCTGGAGGAAGACCGTGCCGGGGGACGACTGGGCGCCGGGCGGCGGCGCCTGTCTGCGGCGGCGGTCGGACAGCCGGTACAGCCTGCGCCGGTACGCGTCGTCGTCCCGTACGGCCAGCGCGCCGCCGGTGGCCGAGGCGACCGCGGACATCACCGCGGCGACCACCACGGCGGTCTCCGGGGCGGCCGTGCTCTTGCCCGAGGGGTCCAGGCGCAGCGCCAGCAGGAGGAGTGAGCCGTTCAGGAAGAAGACGAGCACGCCGAGGACGAGGGCGGGGACGAGGAGCAGGGCCCGCACGAGGAGGGGCCACACGACGGAGGAGAGCACGCCGAACGCTCCGGCGCCCAGTGCGGCGGTGACGGCGATGCTGGTGGCGCTGTCACCGTCGGGCGACTGGAGCCTGAAGTCCGGCAGGATCCCGGCGAGCACGAGCATGGTGACCGTGGAGACCGCCCACACGGCGACACTCCGCCAGACCGCGCTCGCCACCCTCCGCCATCGTTCTTTCCCCACGTCACGCCTGCCTCACATCCGCGCCCGCCCCCTAGCCGACGGACTCGGCCCCACCTTGCCACAAGCCGACCAGCGCCCTCCGTCGCCGTCCCGCCCCAGGGCCGCGCCCCTCAGGGGCGCGGGGAACTGCGCGACAAGCCCCCACCGGACCGGCACCCGCCCACGAACGCCCAGCACCCCACATCGGCCCGGGCCGGCCATCGCCCGGAGCGATCAACGACCGTCGTACCCGGCCGTCGGCATCGACAGCCGACGATGCACCCGCGCCTTCATCTGCGCGTCGTACGCGGGCTCCGCATGCCCGACCGTCTCGACCCGCACCCCCCGCCGCGCACACTCCTCCGTGAACGCGTCCACGGAGGCGAGCGCCCGCTCCAGAACGCGGCGGCTCGGCGCGACGAACAGATCCACGAGGCCGGCCTCGGCGTCCTCCCAGAGCGCGCAGTGGTCGGGCCGCAACCCCCGCAGGAGCAGCTCCCGCGTGACCACGTAACCGCGCTCGGCCGCCCAGTGCGCGCACATGGCGTGCTGGCTGCGCGAGTCCACCAGGAAGGGGTCCGCGTCCAGCTCCTCCAACGGCGTCAGGCTGGCGATCGTCGTCACGCGCAGCATGCCGGAGGTACGGCGTGTGTCTCCCATGGCGTCCCCCTCACCTCCGGGTTTCGTCGCCGACCCTACTCCTGCCCGTAGGCTCGGGGGGAGTCGCGCGAAGGAGGCAAAGGAGTGCCGGTGGAGATCACTTGGTGGGGTCACGCCACCTGCACGGTAGAGGACTCGGGAGTACGCGTGCTCACGGACCCGCTCTTCGCGCGCCGGCTCGCGCATCTGCGCAGGCGCCGGGGCGCGCCACCGCCCCCCGAGGCGGCGGTGGCGGATGTGACGCTCATCTCTCATCTGCACGCCGACCATCTGCACGTACCGTCGCTGTCCCGGCTCGCCCCGGGCACCCGGCTCGTGGTGCCGCGCGGTGCCCGGCGTGCGGTGCCCGGACTGCGCAGGCTCGACGGCCTGGAGCTCACCGAGGTGGCGCCCGGCGACCGGGTCCAGGTCGGTGACCTGCTCGTACGGGTCGTCTCCGCTCGGCACGACGGGCGGCGGCTGCCGGTCGGGCCGCATCGCGCGCCCGCTCTCGGCTATGTGATCGAGGGCGAGTCCCGGACGTACTTCGCCGGGGACACCGGGCTGTTCGAGTCGATGGCCGAGGAGGTCGGGCCGGTCGACGTGGCATTGCTGCCGGTCGGCGGGTGGGGGCCGTACCTGGGAGAGGAGCACCTGGACGCGGGCCGGGCGGCCGACGCGCTGGCCCTGCTGGGGCCCGGCAGCGCCGTGCCGGTGCACTACGGCACGTTCTGGCCCATCGGGATGGATTCCGTGCGCCCCCATGAATTCCATGCACCGGGCGCCGAGTTCGTGCGCCTGGCCGCCGAGCGTGCGCCCGGCGTGACCGTGCACCGGCTCGACCAGGGTGAAAGTGTGCGACCCAAGATCGTGGGGTATCGGTCCTCCCCTGGGGACGCACCGGCCGGTCGGGGCGACGACGAGCGGGAGGGCGGAACCCGGTGAGACCTGTGCTCGCCGTCGCGGTCACGACCGTGCCGACTGTGGCCACTCAGCAGGCGCTCGGCTATCCGTCGCTGTTCCTGCTGGTGCTGATCGGCGCGCTGGTGCCGGTCATTCCCACGGGTGCGCTGGTGAGTTCGGCGGCCGTGGTGGCCGTCCACCAGGCTGCGCCCTTCTCGATGCTGCTGGTGTTCGTGGTGTCGGCGCTGGCCGCGTTCCTCGGGGACATGGCGCTGTACTGGCTCGGGCGCCGCGGGATGAAGTCGAAGAACGGCTCGCGCTGGCTCGCGGCGATCCGCGACCGCGCGCCCGAGGACCGGCTCGCGCAGGCCCAGGGGAAGCTCGCCGACCACGGGGTGGCGGTGCTGGTGCTGTCCCGGCTGGTCCCCGCGGGGCGCATCCCGGTGATGCTGGCCTGTCTGATGGCGAAGTGGCCGATACGCCGTTTCGCCCACGGCAACGCGCCGGCGTGCCTCGCGTGGGCCGCGACGTACCAGCTCATCGGGGTACTGGGCGGCTCCCTGTTCAAGGAACCGTGGGAGGGGGTGCTGGCGGCGGTGCTCCTGACGGTGATCGTCAGCCTGACCCCCACGCTGTGGCGCCGCGTCCGCGGCGCGGTAGCCCGCTAGGGCCGCGGGGAACGGCGCGGCCCGCCCCCACCGAGCCCGCAGCGCCCAACCACCAGAAAGCCCCCCTGCAGGGCCGTCCGAACCTGCGGGTCCGACGTGGCTGGCCGCGCAGTTCCCCGCGCCCCTAACGGGGCCCGGCCCGGACGCGAAAGGTTCCGCAGCCCCTTCCAGAGCCCGGCGCACACCACCGCGCCCGTCAGGGGCGCGGGGAACGGCGCGATCCGCCCCCACCGAGCCCGCAGCGCCCAACCACCAGAAAGCCCCCCTGCAGGGCCGTCCGAACC
>NZ_JBHXTO010000234.1:0-8583 GCF_042677425.1 Streptomyces sp. NPDC127119
GGGGGTGGCCCGTGGCGCCCCCCCCCGGCGCCCCTTGTTCGTGCCGTCCGGCCGGTCAGCCGGTGTTGCGCAGGCCCGCCGCCACACCGTTGACCGTCAGGAGCAGGGCGCGGGACAGCAGCGGGTCCGGCTCGGAGCCGGCCGCGGCGGCGTCGCGCTGCCGCTTGAGGAGGGCCACCTGGAGGTAGGAGATCGGGTCCAGGTAGGCGTCGCGGACGGTGAAGGTCTGCTTGAGCACCGGGTGGGCGTCGAGGAGTTCGGCCTCACCGGTGATGCGCAGCACCTCGCGGACGGTCAGCTCGTGCTCGGCCTCGATGGTGGCGAAGACGTGCTGGAGCTCTTCGGGGACGAGGGTCTCGACGTAGTGGCGGGCGATCCTGAGATCGGTCTTGGCGAGCGTCATCTCGACGTTGGAGATGAAGTTGCGGAAGAAGTGCCACTGCTCGTGCATCTCGTCCAGGACGCTGTCGAGGCCGGCCTCGCGCAGTGCCTTGAGGCCGGCGCCGACGCCGAACCAGCCGGGGACGATCTGGCGGGACTGGGTCCAGCCGAAGACCCACGGGATGGCGCGCAGGCCGTCGAGCGAGACGCCCGAGCCGGGGCGGCGGGAGGGCCGCGAGCCCAGGTGCAGGTCGGCGAGCTGGTCGACCGGTGTGGAGGCGAGGAAGTACGTCGGCAGGTCGGGGTCCTCGACCAGCCGGCGGTAGGCGGCCTCGGCGGCCTCGGAGACGACGTCCATGGCGGCGTCCCAGCGGGCGAGCGCCTCGTCGGACTGCCGCGGGGAGGTGTGCAGCGCGGACGCCTGGAGGGTGGCCGCGACGGTCAGTTCGAGGTTCTCCCTGGCCAGCGACGGCACGAGGTACTTGTCGGAGATGACCTCGCCCTGCTCGGTCACCTTGATCTCGCCTTCGAGCGTGCCCCAGGGCTGCGCGAGGATCGCGTCGTGCGAGGGGCCGCCACCGCGGCCGACGGTGCCGCCGCGGCCGTGGAAGAGCCGCAGGCGGACGCCGTAGCGGTGGGCGACGTCGCGCAGGCGGCGCTGGGCCCGGTGGATCTCCCACTGGCTCGTGGTGATGCCGCCGAACTTCGACGAGTCGGAGTATCCGAGCATGACCTCCTGGACGTCGCCGCGCAGGGCGACGAGCCGCCGGTAGGAGGGGTCGGACAGCATGTCCTCAAGGATGGTGTCGGCGGCCTTGAGCTCGTCGGTCGTCTCGAGGAGCGGCACGATGCCGATCTTCGCCCAGCCGGCGTGCAGGTCGAGGAGTCCGGCCTCGCGGGCCAGTACGGCGGCGGCGAACACGTCGTCGGCGCCCTGGCACATCGAGATGATGTACGACTCGATGACCTCGGGTCCGAAGACCCTGAGGGCCTTCTTGACGGTCTCGAAGACGCCGAGGGTCTTCGCTCCGGCGGCGTCGAGGGGGGCCGGGGTCGGTCCGAGGGGCCGGCGGGAGCGGAGTTCCTTGGCGAGCAGCTTGTGCCGGTACTCGCGCGGCATGTCCTCGTAGCGCCAGGACTCCTCGCCGAGCCGGTCGAAGAGCTGCCCGAGTGCGTGGTGGTGGGCGTCCGCGTGCTCCCGTACGTCCATGGTGGCGAGCTGCAGGCCGAAGGCGGCGAGCGTGCGGATCGTACGGTTCATGCGGCCGTCGGCGAACAGGGCGCCGCGGTGCGCGCGCAGGGAGGTCTGGATGAGGGTGAGGTCGCGCAGCAGTTCGGCGGTGCCGAGGTAGTCGCGGCCGTCCTCGTGCGGGATGCCCTTGGCGAGGCGGAGCTTGGTGTTCTCCAGCTTCTGCCGGATGCAGGTGGCCTTGAGCCGGTAGGGCTCCTCGGCGTTGAGGCGCTTGTAGCGGGGGCTGATCTCCGGCAGCAGTTCGAGGTCGGCCTGCAGGGAGGAGAGCAGTTCCTCGGTGGCGCCGGTGTAGCGGATGGAGTTGGAGAGGAAGTGACGCAGTTCGTCGATCAGTTCCAGCGCGTCGTTGATGCCGTGCTCGTGCTGGAGGATGAGGACGTCCCAGGTGACCTGGGGGGTCACGTTCGGGTTGCCGTCGCGGTCGCCGCCGATCCAGGTGCCGAACGTCAGGGGGCGGGTCTCGTCCGGCAGCTCGACGCCGACACGCTCCAGTTCCGCGGTCAGGTCCTCCAGGACGTCTCCGACGGCGCCGGCGTGCAGTTCGTCGAGGTAGTAGATGGCGTTGCGGGCCTCGTCGGCCGGTTCGGGGCGTACGACGCGCAGCTCGTCGGTCTGCCAGACCAGGTCGATGTTCTCGGCCAGACGGGTGTCGTAGCGGCGCCGGTCGGCTTCGATGACCGGGGTCTCCAGCAGGGCGGCGATGCGGCGCAGCTTGTTGAGGACCGAGCGTCTGGCCGCCTCGGTGGGGTGCGCGGTGAAGACGGGGCGGACGTTGAGGTTCTTGACGCTGACGCGCAGGTGCTCGGGGTCGGCGTCCTTGAGGCGGTCGGCGGTGCGGGCGAGGAGTCCGCCCTCGGCGGCACGCCGGGCGCGCAGTTCGCGGCCGCGGTGCACCTGCTCGGTGACGTTGGCGAGGTGGAAGTAGGTGGAGAAGGCGCGGACCAGCTTGGCCGCGGTCTCCAGTTCGGTGCCGCGCAGCAGCTCGGCGGCGGCTTCGCCGTCCTCGCGGGTGAGGCGGCGGACCTTCTCGACCAGCTCCAGGAGCTCGGGGCCCTCCTGCCGTACGAGGGTCTCGCCCAGCAGGTCTCCGAGGCGGCGGATGTCGGCGCGCAGTTCACTGCCCGTTGTCGTGTTCTGGTCGTCGGCACTGCTCACAGGTGCGGCTCCTTGCAGTGTTGAAGCTCGTCTGGAGGGGAACCCGTCGGCCCGAGGCGGCTAGCGCCGCATCAGCGGCTGGGCATACGGGAATGAAACAGAGCGGACCGCGCTGTCCGACCGAGACCAAGGATAGGTGTCCATCCGGACGCGCAGTCTCTCGGGCTCTTGCCCCGGCGCAACGCGCTGCCATACTTACGACGCCGTAGGTTACGGAACCGTAAGCGCTGTTTCCGGCTACCCCCAGCCACGCTTACCGGCCACACCCACCCTCCTCGACCCCACAGGGGACGCCCCCATGACCGCAAGTTCCGACGTGATCGATGACGCCCCGAGGGCGCACGACGACTCCCCCGTCCCGTCCGCCACGCTGGGCGGCGAGAAGAAGCGCTCGATCGAGCAGATCACCCTTCTCCTCTTCATCACCGTCCCGTTCCTGGCCGTCCTCGCGGCGGTTCCACTGGCCTGGGGCTGGGGTGTGAGCTGGCTGGACCTCGGTCTGCTGGTGTTCTTCTACTTCCTGGGCTGCCACGGCATCACGATCGGATTCCACCGCTACTTCACCCATGGCGCCTTCAAGGCGAAGCGGCCTTTGCGGATCGCGCTCGCCATCGCCGGTTCCATGGCCGTCGAAGGGCCGCTGGTCCGGTGGGTGGCCGACCACCGCAAGCACCACAAGTACTCGGACGCCGAGGGTGACCCCCACTCGCCGTGGCGCTTCGGTGAGACGGTCCCGGCTCTGATGAAGGGCCTGTGGTGGGCCCACATCGCCTGGATGTTCGACGAGGAGCAGACCCCGCAGGAGAAGTACGCGCCGGACCTGATCAAGGACCGGGCGCTGCGCACGATCTCCCGCCAGTTCCTTCTCTGGGCGGGCCTGTCCATCGCGCTGCCCGCGCTGATCGGCGGTCTGGTGACGATGTCCTGGTGGGGCGCGTTCACGGGCTTCTTCTGGGGCTCCCTGGTCCGGGTGGCGCTGCTGCATCACGTGACCTGGTCGATCAACTCGATCTGCCACGCGGTGGGCAAGCGCCCCTTCAAGTCGCGTGACCGCTCGGGGAACGTGTGGTGGCTGGCCGTCCTGTCCTGCGGCGAGTCCTGGCACAACCTCCACCACGCGGACCCGACGTCGGCCCGGCACGGTGTGGAGCGCGGCCAGGTGGACTCGTCGGCCCGTCTGATCCGCTGGTTCGAGCGCTTCGGCTGGGCGTACGACGTGCGCTGGCCGTCACGCTCACGTATCGATTCCCGCCGTAACCCGGACGGGAAGGGCGCCCGGCGCAAGCCGGAGACGGCCGAGGCGGCATGATTGACGGCGTGGCCGACTCCAGCACATCCAGCAATGAAAAGCCGCGGCGCGCTCGCCGCACCCGGATGACGGGGGCGGAGCGACGGGCCCAGTTGCTGGAGATCGGCCGCACCCTTTTCGCCCAGAAGGGCTTCGAGGCGACGTCGGTGGAGGAGATCGCGGCGAAGGCCGGTGTCTCCAAGCCGGTGGTGTACGAGCACTTCGGCGGCAAGGAGGGCCTGTACGCGGTCGTGGTGGACCGCGAGATGCGCCGTCTGCTGGACGGCGTGACGAGTTCCCTCACCGCGGGCCATCCGCGCGAACTGTGCGAGCAGGCGGCGTTCGCCCTCCTCGACTACATCGAGGAGTACACGGACGGCTTCCGCATCCTGGTCCGCGACTCCCCGATCCCGCAGTCGACGGGCAGTTTCGCGTCCCTGATCTCGGACATCGCCACGCAGGTGGAGGACATCCTGGGCCGCGAGTTCAAACGCCGCGGTTTCGACCCCAAACTGGCTCCCCTGTACGCCCAGGCCCTGGTGGGCATGGTCGCCCTCACGGGTCAGTGGTGGCTGGACGTCCGCCGCCCCAAGAAGGCGGAGGTGGCGGCCCACCTGGTCAACCTGGCCTGGCACGGCCTGGACGGCCTGGAGGCGAAGCCCCGGCTGATAGGGCGCCGAAAGAGTTAATGCATGGGCCACAACGTGAACCTTGTGATACCAATACGCCCATGACTGAGATCGCGATCAGCGCCGCCCGTTCCCAGCTCGGTGACCTCGTCCGCCGCGCGGCCCACGGCCGCGAGACCATCGCCCTCACCGACCACGGCCACGTGGCGGCGCTGCTCGTCTCGCCCCAGGTCATAGAGGACCTGGAGGACGCGCTCGCGATCGCCGACTACCAGCGACGCGAAGCGGAGGGGACGGTCGAGCCCGGCATCCCCATGGCAGAGGTGCGCAGGCGACTGGGGCTCGAACAAAAGTGACCTACGAGATCACCTTCGAGCCGCACGCCCTCAACTCCGCAGCCCGGTTCCTCGAAGAGGACCCGAACGGCCTCGTGCTGCTCCTGGACACCATCGACAAGCTGGCCGACGACCCCCGTCCGACAGGGTCGACCGCCTACGGTTCCCCCAGCCTCCGCCGTCTGCGCGTCGGCGACTACCGCGTTCTCTACGTCATCCAGGAGGACGTGATCCGCATCCTCGTCACCCACCTGGGCCGGACCCCCTGAGACACGGCTCCAGGAACTCCAGCCGGTTGCCGACGGGGTCCTCGGAGTAGAACCGCCGATGCCCCGGAAGCGCGGTGTCCCAGGTCACCGAGCCCCCGCCGGCGACCAGACGAGCCGCGTACGCCTCGATATCCACCACCCGCAGCCCCGGATGCGCCTTCTTCGCGGGGCGGAAATCCGGGTCGATCCCCACGTGCAGTTGCACGGCTCCCGCCCGGAACCAGCAGCCTCCGCGTGCGGCGAGCGCGGGCGGCTTGGGGATCTCGGTCATGCCGAGGGCGTCGACGTAGTAGTCGCGCAGGGCCGGCTCCGAGCCCGGTGGCGCGGCGAGCTGGACGTGGTCCACGGCTGTCAGCATCTGCTCAAGAAGCCTTCCGTGCCACCACGAACAGCCGCCGGAACGGCAGGACCGTGCCGTACGGGGCCGTCGGGTAGGCCGTGCGGAGCAGGTCGCGGTATTCGGCGGTGAAGGCGTCCCTGGCTTCCGGGTCGTCGGCCAGAGCCGTGAGGGCCGGCCGCATCCCCGTCCCCTTGGACCAGTCGAGGACCGCGTCCTCCCCCTCCAGGATCTGCAGGTACGTCGTCTGCCAGACGTCCACCTCGCACCCCAGCCGCGCCAGCCGGTCCAGGTAGACGAGCGGTTCGTGCACCGAGTCCGGGCGCCGGAGAACTCCGCCCAGCCGCCCCTTCCACCGCGGGGAGGCGGCGAGTTCACGCATCAGCGCGTGCAGCGGCGCGTCGATGGTGTCGGGCACCTGAAACGCGAAGGTCCCGCCGGCGGCGACCGCGTCGAGCCAGGCCCCGAACGCCTCCAGATGCCCCGGCACCCACTGGAGCGCGGCATTCGAGACGATCAGGTCGTACGTCTCCGCGGGCGCCCACTGCGTGAGGTCCGCGTGGGCGAAGTCCAGGCCGCCGCCACCGGCGGTCGGCCCCGCGTGCTCCTCGGCGCGGGCCAGCATCTCCCGTGAGTTGTCGTACCCGGTGACGTACGCGCCCGGCCACCGTTCGACGAGCTGGACCGTGACGTTGCCGGGTCCGCATCCCAGATCGGCGATCCGGGCCGGTTCGCCGGGCAGGGCGGGAACGCGGCCGAGCAGTTCCGCGAAGGGCCGCGCGCGGTGCCCGGCATGGCGCAGGTACTGCCCGGGATCCCAGGTGGGAGTGGTGGTGGCGGACATCGGGTGCCTCCTAGGGGTCAGGCCGGGCCGACCTCCACCCTCACACCCCGACTATCTCGTCGTCAAGATACTTCACATCAAGAGACTTCACATCGACACAACCACTACACTGATCGCCATGGAGGACGAGGTCGATCGGCTGGTCGCAGCATGGCGCCGGGAGCGCCCCGACCTCGACGTGGAACCACTCGAAGTGCTCAGCCGCGTGAGCAGGCTCGCGCGGCATCTGGACCGGGCCCGGCGCATCGCGTTCGCCGAGCACGCCCTGGAACCCTGGGAGTTCGACGTGCTGACCTCACTGAGGCGCGCGGGAGCCCCGTACCAGCTCTCCCCCGGGCAATTGCTCACCCAGACCCTCGTCACCTCGGGCACGATGACGAACCGGATCGACCGGCTCGCGAAGAAGAGCCTGGTCGAGCGGCTCCCCGACCCCAGCGACCGCCGGGGCGTGCTCGTACGCCTCACCGAGGAGGGCCGGGACCGCGCCGACCAGGCACTCGCCGGACTCCTCGACCAGGAGCGCGCGATCCTCGCGGAGCTCAGCCGGGCGCAGCGCGGTGAACTGGCCGGGCTGCTACGCCAGTTGACCGCCCCGTTCGACAACATCCCCGGCTAGGTCCACCGGACCGACCCCGGCCCGGCGGGCGAGCGCCACGGCCGCGAGGGTCGAGTGCACGCCCAGCTTGCCCAGCACGTTCTGCATATGCGTACGGACCGTGTGCGGGGAGAGGAACAGCCGCTCGGCGACCGCCTTGCGCCCCAGTCCCGCCACCATGCACCGCAGCACCTCGCGCTCGCGCGGAGTCAGCGACTCCACCAGCCGCTCGCTCTCGGTGCGGTGCTTGCGGGCGGCGGTCAGCTCACGCAGCACACCCGTGAGCAGGGCCGGCGGCAGATGCGTCTCGTCCCGCAGCACCCCGCGGATGACGGTCAGCAGCCGGGACAGCGAGCAGTCCTTGGCCACCCAGCCCGAGGCGCCCGCCTGCAGGGCGAGAGCCGCACGGCGCGGATCGTCCTTCTCGGCGAGTACGACGGTACGGACACCGGGCTGGCCCGAACGGACGCCCGCCACCAGCGAGATGCCGTCGACCAGGCCTTCTTCGTTGTTGTCGTGCACGGGCACGGCCGGGCGGACACCCGGCACGTTGCCGCCGAGGTCGGCGTCGACGAGCAGCACGTCGAACCGGCGGCCTTCCGCGACCGCCCGCTCCAGGCAGCGCAGCGCGGCCGGGCCACTGCCCGCCGCGGAGACGTCGACATCGGGCTCGGCGGCCAGGGCTGCGGCGAGCGACTCGGCGAAAATACGATGGTCGTCGACGACCAGAACACGGATGCGAACCACAGAAACCCCCACTGGTCGGGGGACGGACCGGCGCAGGTACGGCGCCCGAGGTGTTCCCGAGCCTCCTGTCGGCTCAGGAAACGGGGTGCCGCAGTCGCACGGCCGCCGCCGTGCTGAGACTGCTACCCCCACTTCGGGCGTCGTACCCGACTGTCTCGCCCCCTGATCGGCACCGGCCCCCACCGGTGCTGCTCATCAGAGTAAGGCCGTGCGGCAGGAGCGGAAGGTGATTTGCAGAACTGATTGGCCGACGCGTTTATGGTGAGCCGTATGTTTCGTATTGAGACAGAAGTCGACAAAGAACGTGGCCAATTCCTGCGGTCTCGGCTGCGGGAGGCCAATACGGCGGCGTCTCCCGTGCTGCGTTCTCTGAGCGGAACGCCTGGTGAACGGGAAGTTCCGCTCCACGTGTGGGCGTTGGAGCCGGGGGGTTCGATCGCGGGCGGACTGATCGGGCACACGTGGGCGACGTGGCTGCATGTCGCCTATCTCTGGGTCGACGAACGCCACCGCGGGACCGGGCTCGGGTCGCATCTGCTGTCCCGCGCGGAACGTCTGGCCGTCTCGTCACGGGAGTGCCGTGCCTCCCGGCTGGAGACGTGGGACTTCCAGGCACCGGACTTCTACCGGAAGCAGGGGTACGAGGTGGTGTGCGTGATCCCCGACTATCCGCCGGGGATCACGGAGTACACACTGACGAAGCGACTGCGCTGACCGTCCCTGGGGGCTGCGCCCCCAGACCCCCCTGTCG
>NZ_JBHXTO010000235.1:0-8550 GCF_042677425.1 Streptomyces sp. NPDC127119
CCGGCAAGATGCTCGACGAACGCCTCGGGAAGATCACCTTCTGGACGCTGTTCATCGGCTTCCACGGGACGTTCCTCGTCCAGCACTGGCTGGGCGCCGAGGGCATGCCGCGTCGGTACGCGGACTACCTCGCGGCCGACGGCTTCACCGCGCTGAACACGATCTCGACGATCAGCTCGTTCGTCCTGGGTCTGTCGATCCTGCCGTTCTTCTACAACGTCTGGAAGACGGCCAAGTACGGCAAGAAGATCGAGGTCGACGACCCGTGGGGTTACGGCCGCTCGCTGGAGTGGGCCACGTCCTGCCCGCCGCCGCGGCACAACTTCCTCACCCTGCCGCGGATCCGTTCCGAATCCCCGGCGTTCGATCTGCACCACCCCGAGATCGCCGCTCTCGACCAGCTCGAGAACGCCGGTCACGGTGAGAAGGCCCTCGCCGGCGGCAAGGAGGCGGGCAAGTGAAGGTCCAGGGCAAGATGTTCATCTGGCTCGCCGTCTTCATCCTCGTCATGGCGATCGTCTATGGCGTGTGGTCGAAGGAGCCGGCCGGCACCACGGCGCTCTTCCTGGGCTTCGGCCTGAGCGTCATGATCGGCTACTACCTGTGGTTCACGGCCCGGCGGGTCGACACGGGCGCACAGGACAACAAGGAGGCCGACGTCGCGGACGACGCCGGTGAGGTCGGTTTCTTCAGCCCGCACAGCTGGCAGCCGCTCTCGCTCGGTATCGGCGGCGCGCTCGCCTTCCTGGGCGTCGTCTTCGGCTGGTGGCTGCTCTTCTTCTCGGCCCCGATCATCATGATCGGCCTGTGGGGCTGGGTCTTCGAGTACTACCGCGGAGAGAACCAGAATCAGTAACACGCGCTGAGCGCACGGAAGCCCGGACACCCCGTCAGGAGGTCCGGGCTTCCCCCTTTTGCCACGCGTTCCGTCCCTCGCACGGCTCAATGGGCGAGCCGTGACGGACCGCGGTTCCTACGCTCGGGACATGAGCCACTCAGCTTCCTCCAGGAGCGCCGAAGCCGGCCCGGCGCGCCCGCGGAACCGCACCGCCGCCGGCTGCACGGCGCTGATGGTCGCCATAGGCGCGGGCGTCACCGCCTGCGGCTCCGGCGGCCATCCGCTCTCGGCCGAGCCGTACGACGCGGCCAAGGACCTCTCCTTCAGCGCCGCCGTGAGCGACGGGAAGAAGGCCGACCCGGACAAGCCCCTGGAGATCACCGCCAAGGACTCCGGCGGCCGGATCACCGACGTGACGGCCACGGACGCCGCAGGACGGTACGTGGCGGGCGAACTGACCGCCGACGGAGGCCGGTGGCACAGCACCTCGCCGCTGGCCGCAGGCGCCCACTACACGGTGCGGGTGAGCACCGAGGACGACGACGGCGCGCCCGGCCGCAAGGTCGTCGCCTTCGAGACCAGCGTCCCGAAGACCAAGAAGCGGCTCGACGTGACGTTCGGCCCCGACAAGGGCACGTACGGCGTGGGCCAGCCCGTCACCGCCGAACTCAGCGCCCCGGTCAAGGACAAGGCGGCGCGCGCGATCGTCGAGCGCGCCCTCAAGGTGCAGTCGCAGCCCGCGGTCGAGGGCGCCTGGCACTGGGTGGACGACAAGGAACTGCACTACCGCCCCAAGGAGTACTGGCCCGCCCACGCCACCGTGCGGGCCCACAGCAACCTCGCGGGCATCAAGGTGGCCGAGCGCCTCTGGGGCGGCGTCGCCAAGCCCCTGACGCTCACCACGGGCGACCGCCTGGAGGCCGTGACGGACGCCGCGGCGCACTCGATGACGGTCTACCGCAACGGTGAGGCGATCAACACGATCCCGGTCACCACCGGCAAGCCCGGCTTCGACACCCGCAACGGCGTCAAAGTGGTGCTGGGCAAGGAGTACTTCGTACGGATGCGCGGCACCAGCATCGGTATCGCCGAGGGCAGCTCGGACTCCTACGACCTGCCCGTCTACTACGCCACCAGGGTCACCTGGAGCGGCGAGTACGTGCACGCCGCGCCCTGGTCCGCCGGCTCCCAGGGGGCCGCCAACGTCAGCCACGGCTGCACCGGCATGAGCACGGCGAACGCCGAGTGGTTCTTCGAGACGGTCCGCGCCGGCGACATCGTCAAGGTCGTCAACTCGTACGGGGACATGATGGACCCGTTCGGCAACGGCTTCGGGGACTGGAACCTCACCTGGAAGAACTGGCGCAAGGGCAGCGCCCTGACCCCCAACACCCCGGAGGGCCCACCCCCCGAGTCCCGCCTGAGACTCACCCCGGAACCGGCGTAACCCCCTGAGGGCCCCCTGGGGCCCGAGAGGGGCGCGGGGAACTGCGCGACCAGCCACAGCGGACCCGCAGTCGCCCCACCACGCCATCCAGGACGGCGCCTACGCGCTCAAGGCGGCCCTGCTGCGGAGCAGCCCCGCCAGGGCAGCCGCAAACTCCACAGGCTCGACCGGCAAGGTCACCGCGGCCTCGGCCCGACTCCACGTGGCGAGCCAGGCGTCCTGCGGCCGTCCGATCAGCAACAGCACCGGAGGACAGTTGAAGATCTCGTCCTTGATCTGCCGGCAGATCCCCATCCCGCCCGCGGGAACGGCCTCACCGTCCAGCACGCACACGTCGATCCCGCCCCGGTCCAGTTCCTTGATCACCGCCGCGGGGGTGGCGCACTCGATGAACTCCACCTGGGGGACATCGGTCGCGGGCCTGCGCCCCGTGGCGAGCCGCACCTGTTCGCGGGTGTTGGAGTCGTCGCTGTAGACCAGCACCGTTGCGGTCGGCTGCATTCTTCCTCCGGGACGTCAGCGTCGTAGAGACAGAGTCGGACGGGTCCGATGCGCGGATGCTACTCCCTCGATCACGTCGTCAACACCGGTTCGGACAGGGCTTCGATGGGCCATATGGGCTGGACACACCCCACAGACACCCCGAACGGCACCCCCCGAGGTGAGGGCGGGATAAGCGACCGACATAATGTCGGTCGTGGCGACAGCAACGACAGTAGATACCGGGCACGCGCACCCGTCGGTCAATCGGCCGAACCTCACCAGCGTCGGAACCATCATCTGGCTGAGTTCCGAGCTGATGTTCTTCGCGGCCCTCTTCGCGATGTACTTCACCCTCCGATCGGTGACCGGTCCCGACCACTGGAAGGAAATGGCGTCCGCCCTGAACTTCCCGTTCTCGGCGACCAACACCACGATCCTGGTGCTCTCCTCTCTCACTTGCCAGCTCGGCGTGTTCGCGGCCGAACGTGGAGACGTGAAGAAGCTCCGGATGTGGTTCATCGTCACCTTCGTGATGGGTGCGATCTTCATCGGCGGCCAGGTGTACGAGTACACCGAGCTGGTCAAGCACGAGGGCCTCTCGCTCTCGTCCGACCCGTACGGCTCGGTGTTCTACCTGACCACCGGCTTCCACGGCCTGCACGTGACGGGTGGTCTCATCGCCTTCCTGCTGGTCCTCGGGCGCACCTACGCCGCCCGCAGGTTCACGCACGAGCAGGCGACCGCCGCCATCGTCGTGTCCTACTACTGGCACTTCGTCGATGTCGTCTGGATCGGCCTTTTCGCCACGATCTACATGATCAAGTAGCCGGGCCAGTTCCCGCGTACATTCCAGAAGCATCGACGCTGAAGATCCTGACACCGGGGTAATCCGTGAAAAAGCTCTCCGCACGACGACGCCATCCGTTGGCGGCGGTCGTCGTCCTACTCCTCGCGCTGGCGGCCACCGGGGGGCTGTACACCGCGTTCGCGCCCGCGGACAAGGCACAGGCCGATACATCCGCCCAGTCCCTCGCCATCGACGAGGGCAAGAAGCTCTACGCCGTCGGCTGCGCCAGCTGCCACGGCACCGGCGGTGAGGGCTCGACCGACGGTCCCAGCCTGGTCGGCGTGGGTGCCGCGGCCGTGGACTTCCAGGTCGGCACCGGCCGCATGCCCGCCCAGCAGCCGGGCGCGCAGGTTCCGAAGAAGAAGGTCATCTACTCGCAGGCGGAGATCGACCAGCTCGCGGCGTTCGTCGCCTCGCTGGGCGCCGGTCCGAACGTGCCGACCGAGGAGCAGTACAACCCCGAGGGCGCGGACATCGCCGAGGGCGGGGAGCTGTTCCGTACCAACTGCGCGCAGTGCCACAACTTCACCGGCAAGGGCGGCGCGTTGACGAACGGAAAGTTCGCCCCGACGCTGGAGGATGTCGACCCGAAGCACCTCTACGAGGCCATGCAGACCGGCCCGCAGAACATGCCGTCCTTCCCCGACACCACGCTGACGGAGAAGAACAAGAAGGACATCATCGCGTACCTCGACGCGGTCAACAGCGACGACTCGGAGAGCCCCGGTGGTCTGGAGCTGGGCGGCCTCGGGCCGGTCAGTGAAGGCCTCTTCGGCTGGATCTTCGGTCTCGGCGGTCTGATCGCCGTAGCCGTGTGGGTCGCCGCCCGGACCGCAAAGGCCAAGAAGTCATGAGTAGCCAAGACATTCCAGAAGAGAACCTGCCCGCAGAGCGGGCCGACGGTGAGCACACCCACGGCGACGTGAGCGTGCCGGACGAGAAGCATCCGTTCGCGGATCCCGGTCTGCCGCCGCACGAGCACCGCATCCAGGACATCGACGAGCGGGCCGCCAAGCGGTCCGAGCGCACGGTCGCCCTGCTGTTCACGCTCTCGATGCTGTCCACGGTCGGCTTCATCGCGTCCTTCGTGACGATCCCGGCCGACCGGATCGTCTACATCTTCCCGATCGGTCACATCAGCGGTCTGAACTTCGCCCTGGGCATGACGCTCGGCCTGGCGCTGTTCTGCATCGGCGCGGGCGCGGTCCACTGGGCCCGCACCCTGATGTCCGACGAGGAGATGGCCGACGAGCGCCACCCGATCGCGGCGGAGCCCGAGGTCAAGGCCAAGGTCCTGGCCGACTTCAAGCAGGGCGCCAAGGAATCCGCGCTCGGCCGCCGCAAGCTCATCCGCAACACGATGTTCGGCGCGCTGACCCTGTTCCCGCTGTCCGGCATCGTCCTGCTGCGCGACCTCGGTCCGCTGCCGGAGGACAAGCTGCGGCACACGCTGTGGTCCAAGGGCAAGCTGCTCGTCAACATGAACACGAACGAGCCGCTGCGTCCCTCCGACGTCGCCGTGGGTTCGCTCACCTTCGCCAAGCCCGAGGGCCTGGAGGAGGAGGACCACGAGTTCCAGACCGAGATCGCCAAGGCGGCCCTGATGATCGTCCGGCTCCAGCCGGAGAACATCAAGGACAAGCAGGAGCTTGAGTGGTCCCACGAGGGCATCGTGGCGTACTCGAAGATCTGCACCCACGTCGGTTGCCCGATCTCCCTGTACGAGCAGCAGACGCACCACGTCCTCTGCCCGTGCCACCAGTCCACCTTCGACCTCGCCGACGGTGCCCGAGTGATCTTCGGCCCGGCCGGTCACGCCCTGCCGCAGTTGCGTATCGGTGTGAACGACGAGGGCTACCTTGAGGCGCACGGCGACTTCGAAGAGCCCGTCGGTCCTTCATTCTGGGAGCGCGGATGAGCACTACGACCACCCCGAACCCCTCGGGCGCCGGTGCGCCGGGTCGTTCGCGAGAGAAGGCGCCGGCCGGCGAGAAGATCGCCGACTGGGCCGACGGCCGGCTGGGGATCTACTCCCTGGCCAAGGCCAACATGCGCAAGATCTTCCCGGACCACTGGTCCTTCATGCTGGGCGAGATCTGCCTCTACAGCTTCCTGATCATCATCCTCACGGGTGTGTATCTGACGCTGTTCTTCCACCCCTCGATGAACGAGATCGAGTACCACGGAAGCTACGTCCCGCTCCAGGGGCAGCTGATGTCGGAGGCGTTCGCCTCCACGCTGGACATCAGCTTCGACGTCCGCGGCGGTCTGCTCATCCGGCAGATCCACCACTGGGCGGCGCTCGTCTTCCTGGCCGCCATGTTCGTGCACATGATGCGCGTCTTCTTCACGGGTGCGTTCCGCAAGCCGCGTGAGGTCAACTGGCTGTTCGGCTTCCTGCTGTTCGTCCTGGGCATGTTCACCGGGTTCACCGGCTACTCGCTCCCGGACGACCTTCTCTCCGGAACCGGTGTCCGCTTCATGGAGGGCGCGGTCCTGGCCGTGCCGGTCGTCGGCACGTACCTGTCGTTCTTCCTCTTCGGCGGGGAGTTCCCCGGCGGCGACTTCGTGGCCCGCTTCTACTCGGTCCACATCCTGCTGCTGCCGGGCATCATGCTGGGTCTGGTGGTCGCCCACCTGATCCTGGTCTTCTACCACAAGCACACCCAGTTCGCGGGCCCCGGCAAGACGAACAACAACGTCGTGGGCATGCCGCTGCTGCCGGTCTACATGGCCAAGGCCGGAGGCTTCTTCTTCCTGGTCTTCGGTTTCATCGCCGTGCTGGCCGCGGTCGCGTCCATCAACCCGATCTGGGCCCTGGGACCGTACCGGCCGGACCAGGTGTCCACGGGCGCCCAGCCCGACTGGTACATGGGCTTCTCCGAGGGCCTGATCCGTGTCATGCCCGGCTGGGAGATCAACTTCTGGGGTCACACGCTCGCCCTGGGCGTGTTCATCCCGCTGATGATCTTCCCGCTGGTCCTGGTCGCGATCGCCGTGTACCCGTTCATCGAGGCGTGGGTCACCGGCGACCAGCGCGAGCACCACATCCTGGACCGTCCGCGCAACGCGCCGACACGTACGGGCTTCGGTGTCGCCTGGATCACCCTGTACATGGTGCTGCTGGTCGGTGGTGGCAACGACCTGTGGGCCACCCACTTCCACCTGTCGATCAACACCATCACCTGGTTCGTCCGGGTGGCGTTCTTCGTCGCCCCGGTGCTCGCGTTCATCGTCACCAAGCGGATCTGCCTCGGCCTCCAGCGCCGGGACAAGGACAAGGTGCTGCACGGCCGCGAGTCGGGCATCATCAAGCGCCTGCCGCACGGTGAGTTCGTCGAGGTGCACGAGCCGCTCAGCCAGGAGGCCATGCACACCCTCACGGCGCACGAGCAGTACCAGCCGGCCGAGATCGGCCCGACGGTCGACGAGAACGGTGTCGAGCGCAAGGTGAAGGGCCCGCAGAAGCTCCGCGCCAAGCTCAGCAACTCCTACTACGGCGAGGACGGCCAGATCCCCAAGCCGACCGCCGAGGAGTACAAGGAGATCACGAGCGGCCACGGCCACCACTGATCACTATCTGTTCGCCACGGCAGGAGCCCCGTCCATTGCATGGACGGGGCTCTTTGCCGTCCCGGGGGCTGGATAGGGTGGACCCACATCCACGAACACGAACCCAGGAGCGGCAGATGAGTGCTGTGACCCCCGCTGGAGGCGACTTCGCGGCGGGCCGTTCCTGGCCCGCCCTCCTGAACGGCCTGCTGGACGGGCGCGACCTGAGCGCCGACGACACGGCCTGGGCGATGGACCTGATCATGCGGGGCGAGGCGACCGACGCGCAGATCGCCGGGTTCGCGGTGGCCCTGCGGGCCAAGGGCGAGACCGTCGACGAGATCTCCGGCATGGTGCGCACGATGTACGCGCACGCCAATGTGATCGACGTGCCCGGCGACACCGTCGACATCGTCGGCACCGGCGGGGACGGGGCGAAGACCGTCAACATCTCGACGATGTCGGCCGTCGTCATCGCGGGTACGGGTGCCAAGGTCGTCAAGCACGGCAACCGCGCCGCGTCCTCCGCGTCCGGGGCCTCGGACGTCCTCGAAAAACTCGGCGTCAACCTGGAGCTGACTCCGCGGCGGGTGGCAGAGGTGGCCGAGGAGGCCGGGATCACCTTCTGCTTCGCGGTCAAGTTCCATCCGGCGCTGCGGCACGTCGCTGCGGCGCGTGGACAGCTGGGGATCCGGACGACCTTCAACTTCCTCGGTCCGCTGACCAATCCCGCCCGGGTGAAGGCACAGGCCGTCGGGGTCGCGCACGCGCCCATGGCGCCCATCGTGGCCGGGGTCCTCGCCGAGCGCGGCAACTCCTCGCTCGTCTTCCGCGGCGACGACGGGCTCGACGAACTGACCACCACGGCGACGTCCCGGGTGTGGATCGTCCGGGACGGCAAGGTGCGCGAGGAGGCGTTCGACCCGCGGGACGTGGGGATCGAGCTGGTGCCCGTGGAGGCGTTGCGGGGGGCTGACGCGTCGTACAACGCGGATGTCGCCCGGCGGCTGCTGGAGGGTGAGCGGGGGCCCGTGCGGGACGCCGTGCTGCTCAACTCGGCGGCGGCGCTGGTGGCGCTTGCGCCTGGCACGGGATCGCTCGCGGAGCAGATCCGCGGCGGGATGGCTCGCGCCGCGGAGGCGATCGACTCCGGCGCGGCGTTGCGGACGCTTGAACGGTGGGTGGCCGCCACGCGCGCGTAGCCGCTGGCGCGTGCGGTGCCGGTGGGCGCGTTGTCGTCTGCGGCTCCGGTGGGGGCTGGTCGCGCAGTTCCCCGCGCCCCTGAAAAGCGGGCTGCGCCCGGCTTTTCCCCCCGGCTCCATGCCCCCGGCTCTGGTGGGGGCGGGCCCTAACGATTGCGCAGTTCCCCGCGCCCCTAGGTAC
>NZ_JBHXTO010000236.1:0-8474 GCF_042677425.1 Streptomyces sp. NPDC127119
ACTCGGAGGCCGTCGAGAGTGCCACACTCATTGGCCACAACACCTGATGCCTAGCTCTTAGCACAGCTATCCTGCCTCGATCGCTGCGTTGCACCTTGCAGAGCCGCACTCAAGGAACCGGGGTCACTGTGCCTGAATTGATCTTCCAGGGATTGGGTATCTCCGGTTATCGAAGCTTTGACGAAGAGATGCAGTACAGCGGGAAAATGGGCACTGTCACATTGCTCGCAGGTCAAAACAATGCAGGGAAATCAAACTTCCTGCGATTCCTGAAAATGGCAGCATCAGGGTCAGGGAACATCGGCTTGACTCAACTGGATCGTCCGCAGGCGGCGTCTACTCTCCCGTGCCGATACTCGCTCGCAATTTCGGTGGATGATGTAATTAGAGGGCTAAATGCCCAGCAGCGAAACGCTGAAGAGCCGCTAAGGAAACTCCTTACGCATCCCTCTCTGTGTAAGTTGGGGAACGGTTTGGTGTGGATTGAATTTGATGAGAGTCGCCTAATTATCCCTACTCAATTCGATGAGATCATTAACGAGATGGGGGATTTGGTCGGGCTAACTCAGATGGTGTCAAACCGGTACTCTGAGGGCCCCCGATTGTCCGCCGGGCGCACTAATGCACAGACAATTTTTCAGGCGATTTTGCAGCCAGTGAATACACAGTTTCCCGTGCAAACTATTGAATCCTTCCGCCAGATCCAGCCGATCATTGATGGGATGACTCAGGAAGGATCACATGAAGGATTTGGGCTGCTGAGTAAGCTGCAGCGGCTCCAAAACCCAAGCGCGGAAAAATACCATGAAGACTCGGCGAGGTTCGTGGCAGTCAATCGTTTTCTCAAGAATGTACTAGATGATGATCTTGCGCAGCTTGAGGTGGAACACAACGCAACTACTCTAAATGTCCACCATGCTGGGAAGATGCTTCCTCTGAGTCACCTCGGAACCGGCATCCATCAGGTAGTCATTCTCGCTGTTGCTGCGACCGTCCTAGAGAATACTGTCGTGTGTATCGAAGAGCCTGAAGTGCACCTTCACCCACTACTCCAGCGAAAGTTCATCAGATACCTGGCCAACGAGACAAGTAACCAGTATGTTATCGCAACCCACTCTGCGCATTTGCTTGACTATCAAAAAGCTTCAGTTATCCATGTTTGGCATGATGGGCAAAGGACGAAACTCACCCCCGCCCAGAGTCCTGCGGCGCTTTCGAATATCTGCTCAGATCTAGGATATCGCCCTTCCGACCTTCTGCAAACGAATGCTGTACTTTGGGTTGAAGGTCCTTCGGATCGGATCTATTTGAAGCATTGGATTGAATGGTACGCGAGTGACTTGGTCGAAGGGCTTCACTATTCCATCATGTTCTATGGGGGTGGGCTTCTCAATCAACTAACTTCGGCAGATGATGAAGTCACGGACTTCATCAAACTGCGCCGTCTGAATAGGCAGCTTGCTATTTTGATCGATAGCGATAAGACCTATGCAAGCATGCCTATCAATGACACAAAGAAGCGAGTTCGGGATGAGTTCAACGGTAGCCTAGTTGGCGGCTTTGCGTGGATTACGGACGGCTACACCATCGAGAACTATGTTCCACCGGACATTCTGAAATCGGCAGTCGCTGAAATTCACCCGCAGGCTAAGCCTTTGGTCTGGCAAGGTGAGAAATGGAGAAACCCGCTTCAGCTGGAGAGTAAGAAGAGTGGTAGAAGTTCAGTGCCAGACAAAAATAAGATCGCTCGCAGGGTCTGCGAGAAGTGGACGGAGCCGCCAGCTCCTAGGAGTCACCTAGAAAAGATGGTGCGACAGTTCCTCGAATTTGTCAGGGAGGCCAACGCTGGGATTGATCGTGAGTTTTAAGTCAGGCTTGAGATAAGTTTGAAGTTCCATCAGGGCTCGGACGAAGGGTGAAGCTATCCCTTCCAGGGCGCCGTACAGACAGGTCATCGGGCGCCCCTGGCGGCCTCTCTTTGGGGGAGACACCAGATTCAGGGACCCGGACATATTGTCCGGGTCCCTTTGCTTGAGGTCCCGCACGCTCTTACTGGCCCTGCTCGTGGGCGAGGCTAGCTACCAGGATCACCGGTTCGGTACCGTGAAATCGGCTCCCACAACCAGCAGGAGGCAGCACGCAATGCGTGGTCTCGGAGATCACCTCAGCATCGGCGAGCGGATCGCGTTCTACCGCAAGCGTCGCGGCTACACGCAAGAGGTTCTGTCTGGACTCGTCGGCTACAGCACCGACTGGTTGGCGAAGATTGAAACGGGTCGCCGGAAGCCGCCCCGCATCGACATGCTCGCGGAGCTATCGCGCATCCTGCGCGTTCCCCTCGGAGATCTTCTAGGCCAGACGGTGCTCATGGAGGATGAGAGGCAGCAAGACGACGTGCCGGCTGTGCGCGACGCGCTCATGAGTCCGCGCCGCCTGTCGCGTCTACTCTTCGGCCCTCAGGCTGAGGTGCAGCTCCCTATGCCCGCACCGGTAGCCGTTCGGGTCGAACGCGCGTGGAACGACTACCAGGGTGGGCGGCTCGGCAACGTCATTGCCGTGCTGCCCGCGCTCCTCCTGACTGCCCAGGAGTTGGAGGAGCGTGCGGCACGGCGGGGCGATGACCGTAGCGATTGCTGGGCAGTCTCGGCTCGTACGCACCACCTCGCAGCGACGACGCTCGCGAAGATCGGCGAATCGGACGTCTCATGGCTCGCTGCCGAGCGCGCTATGCGTGCCGCTGATGAGTCGGACGACCCGCTCGTGCTGGCGTCAGCCGCGCGGGCTGGAACGCACGCCTTGTTGGCCAACGGCCGGTATGACGACGCGCTGGAACTGGGCAACGCGGCTGCCGCGTGGCTGTCGTCTCAGGTAGCCGACAACGACCCCGCGGCGCTTAGCCTCCTGGGAATGATCCACCTGCGCGCCGCCGTGGCCGCGGCACGTCACCAGGATCGGTCGACCGCAACGGGCCTGCTGGACCGAGCGGAAGAACTCGCGGATGGCCTCGGGTCGGATGGGAACTACTGGCACACCGGGTTTGGCCCCACGAACGTACTGCTTCACCGTCTCTCCATCGAGCTGGACTTGGACAACGTGTCGTACGTGGTGGAACACGGCCGGATCAACGTCGACCACATGCCGCAAGAGCGAAGTGTGTCCCACCGAATCGACTTCGCGCGCGCCCTGTCGCTCGGCGGGCAGGGTGATGAGGCATTCGCGGAGCTCCGAACCGCTGAGCACACATCACCGCAGCTCGTGCGCAACAATCCCAGGGTGCGCGAGACGCTGCGAGACCTGATCAAGCAGTCTCCGGTAACGGGTGGCTCGCGTTCATCCGAGGTGTTTGTGATGGCTCAACGATGCAGGGCGGTGCAGTGAGCGTAGGCAAGCGCGGAGTTCTGGGGGTCGTTGGATCAGCAGCCGGAGGCTTGGAAGCGCTGCGGACTGGTCTGGTCGAGCCCGCGATAGACCGTGGATGGCAGGTTGCTGTCACCTTGACGCCGACCGCGGGTCAGTGGCTACGGCTGAGCGGTGAGGTCGAACGGCTGGAGAAGTTGACCGGACTCCCCGTGCGCGATCAGCCGCGGTCGCCCGGCGAGGCCCGACCGCACCCGCTGGTGGACTGCTACGTGGTCGCCCCCGCGTCAGCCAACATGGTTGCCAAGCTCGCGACGGGCCTGATGGACAACCAGGCACTGACGCAAGTGGGCGAGGCTATCGGCACCCTCGAACTGCCCGTCGTCGTCTTCCCTCGGGTGAACGCGGCGCACGCTCGCCACCCGGCATGGCAGCGCCACATCGACGCCCTTCGCGCCGGCGGCGTGCACGTCATCCAGGGCCCGGACGTGTGGCCGCTGTACGAGCCGCGGGAAGCGCCGAAGGGGCGCACGCTCCCGTGGTCGGCAGTGCTCGACACAGTTGATGAGGCTGTTCGGTGACGAGTCGTTAAATTCCCTGATCTGCATGGACAGAGGACCCGGACAGTCTGTCCGGGTCCTCTGTCGTTCGCGGCTACATGCTGATTGGCATGTCAGGGATCACTGAGCGAAGCGGCGAGTTGGAAGGCATTACTCCTGCTGAACTTGCCTTACTCAAAGCGAGTTTGAGCGAGGCGCGCGTGAAGGCCGAACGACTGCTGAGGCGTGCGGGCGAACTCACGGCGATGGCGGAGTCTCGCTGCCCACAAGCCGCTCAAGCCGGTCTAGACGCTCCCCGAGCAGGTGGAGGGCGTCATGGATCGTGCTGAGTTCTGCCGCCAAGGCGCTGAATGCGGGGCTGCTGCCCGGCTCGGTACCGAGGGGTACAGCAGGATCGCGGACGAACGTCCCGCGGCCCTGCTGAGTGAGGACCAAGCCCTCGTCTCGAAGCTGACCAAACGCGCTCTGAACGGTCATGAGTTGCACGCCAAGTTCTTTGGCGAGCTTGCGAGCGGCTGGGAGCTGGTCTCCCGGCTCGTACTCGCTATCGGGGCCCGCGATCCTTTCGCGAAACCTGGCCGCGATCTCCTTGGCCGTAGGCGTCTGTTTGGGCGCTTCGGGGCTCTGGTCCATGACGTCGAGAGTAACCGGACCTAGGTCAATCCCTGATCCTCTTCCACACTCTCTTGACAGTCAGATTGACATAGGTCAATCTGAAATCGCGACATCGCAGTGAGCCCGGAAGGGCTTCTTCAGCCGTGTTCGCAAGTGCTTGACCTGCACGTACAGCAGAGGGCGGGGACGCTGCAATCCCGCTAAAGGCCAGGTGGAACAGGGCTTCGGCCCGTACTGGCGAGGTGGCCCGGTGACCGCGAGCAACGGCCGGCGTGTGGGGACTTGGGTCCCTCTTGCAGTGCTGATTCTTGTCCTTCGATCTTCGGGAGTTCTCGTGTGTCAACGAATGCTTTGGGCGTCGCCGTGATGGACCGGCTGGCGGTGCCTGTGCGCAGATCACCGGTCCGTCTTCTGGGTTCGCGGCGCTGACGCTGCGGCTGGCTGCCTCTCCTGTCCGTCCGTTCCACGCCCCGTGTGAGGGCGTACGGACAGGGGCGCGGGGAGCTGGAATTCCCAGTTCCACAACGGCGCGCGGCCCCGGTGCTCGAACACCGGGGCCGCTGTTTTGGGCCGTTCCGTCGACTAAGGAGAGACGACCCATGAGGTGCATCGTTGCTGGTCGTGAAGCTGTTACCGCGACAGAGTTCGCGGAGTTGGCGTTCGGTGTAGATCCGGAGCTGTTCGCCGGTCCCGGCCACGAGTCGGAGAGCGATCGGGCGGCGCGGTTGGACGTGGCGCGCGAGGTGCTCGCGGAGCTGCGGGAGTCGGACCCGCGAGCCGCGGCGTTTGCTGAGACGTTGCTGCGTACGAGCCCGCTGAGGGACGCGCGAGTCATGGCCCGACGGAGGCGGACGCGCCAGACGGCACGCGGCTCCGTGGTAAATGCGGCGGTGGCGGCATGAGTGGGCGCGAGGTCCTAGACAGCTTCCCTGCCGGTCACCCGCGCGGTAGTTGGCCTGCGGAGGAGCGGGCCGCCGAACTGCGGGAGCAGGGCGAGAGTGCCTCGGTCGTCATGGACCTGGATACGGACCGCTTCCTTGTCGTCGCACCCGAGGGTGGTGTGCGGTGACTGCGCTGCCTGAGCCCGTGCGTGACCTGCTCGCCGCGGTCCTGGAGGCGCTCGACATCCCGCACCCGGCGTCGGTCGGAGGCTGTGAGGCGCACGACAGTCTGCTGAACAGCCGTGCCGTGCACGCCCGGATCGCCCTCGGTTCCGTCCTGGACGAGGAAGGGCCCGGCATGGGTCCGGCCTGGAATGCGGAGTACTTGCGGGAGCGTCTCGCGGAGCACCCGGTGGCCGGGTACGTCACCGCCGACCAGGCCCACGCTGCGCTCGCGGAGGGCAAGTCCTGGCTTGAGGCCGTGGCCCTCCCTGGCAGCGAGAGCGGGCCGGAGGTGGGCGCATGACTGCCCCCGCTGCCATGACGGCTGAGCAGATCCGCAGCGCGGAGAGGACACTCGGCGCGGGCACATGGACGATCACCGCGGGGGCCGTTCTGTACTCCGTCCTCACGGTGACTCCGCTCGTGCAGCGGGTCACGCCGCAGGGGTGGGAGTGGACAGCTCCGATTCTCCCGGTCGTCGTCGATATCGCTGTGGTGATCGTGATCCGGCTGGACGCGACGGTTTCCCGGCTGGGGGGCAGCACCGGGGGATGGCCGGCGGTCCTGCGGTGGATGACGGGTCTGTTCACGCTGCTGCTGAACGTCGGGGACTCCGCGCTCGACAGTGATGTGGTGGGGGTCGCCGTGCATGCGGTCGCCCCGCTGCTGCTGATCACCACCGCGGAGGCGGGCCTGTCCTACCGGCGCAAGATCTCTGCCCGTCTCGATGAGATCGAACGTTCACGGGCCGCGGAGAAGGAGCGTTCACGGGCCGCTGTTGAGGCCCACCGTGAACAGGACCGGACTGATCGTGAACGCGAGCGCGCCGAGCGTGAACAAGCGGAGCGCGAGGCTCGTGAACACGCAGAGTGCCGTGAACGCGAGCGCGCCGAGCGTGAACGGGAAGAGCGCAGGGAGGAGCGCGAGCACGCAGCCGGCCTGGAGCGTGAGCGGCTCGCGGCGGAGGCTGCCGAGCGCCGTGCGGACCGCGAAGCCGCGGAGCGTGCACGCCGTGACCAGCAGCAACGGGAGGACCGGCAGCGCGCGGAACAGCAGGAGCGTGAGCGGCACGACCGCGAGCGCGCCGAGCGTGAACGCCGTGAACAAGAGGCCCGGGAGGCTGCCGGGCGCACTGTTCACGAACCGCGCGAGCGCGAGGACCGGGACGGCCGTGAACACGCGGCGCCGCGCGGTGAACACCCCGTGTCTGCGTCCGTGAACAGCAGCGAGCGGCGCGCGCTCACGGCCGTCCCCGTGAACGGCATTGCGTCGGAGAAGCTCTCGGAGCCGTCCGCCCGTGAACACGTCCGCTTTGGCGAGCGGGAGGGCAGGACGGTCCGGCAGATGGCCGAGGAGACCGGCTGGTCCGTCGGCTGGGTCTCAGCCCGGGTCCGCGAGATCCGCGGGGACTCTCTTCCCCCTGCCGTGGGAGGTGGGCAGTGATGACCCGCCGTCCGCCCCTCGGAGTCTCCGCTGTCTGGCAGACCGTCATGGAGGCCGCCGGGTACCGCTGCCACTGCACCGGCGGCGTGTGCGGCTCGCAGCACGCCAAGAGCGGGATGCGCTGCCACCGCACCGCAGACAACCACCGGCTCATCGCAGCCCCCGCCGACCTGCTACTCACCCCCGCGGTCGCGGCAGCCGTGCCCGCAGGGCGGTTGCTGGCGTGGTGCCCGCAGTGCCACACGGGCGCGCTCGCCCGGCAGCGGGCCGCGGCCCGCAACCTCGCCCGGAACGAAGCGCCGGAACCGGCGGGCCTGTTCGACCTCTGAGGACCGGAGTGCCCTCTCATCCGCTCTACGACTAGGAGGAACCACATGCCCGGAACACCGTCCTGGCTCCGCAACCAGGACGAATACCGCGCCGCTTCTGCTGCTGACGACGCTCTTGGCGCGGCTGCCGAGGCGATGAACAGGTGCCGCGCCATCGCGGACGTCGTGCAGACGGCTGGCCGCGAGCATCACAGCGACCCGCTCTGGCAGGCGGCGGTGCTCGTATCGCACGTGCTCATCGAGGCCGCGGCGGCTCACGGCTTCGACGTGCACGACGTCGGTGAAGAGGCGGCCCGGCGCCGCTGACCGGCGCACAACAGCCCCGGCAGTCAGCCGTGAGGGCGCGGGATCGACTCCCGCCCGGGGCACGCACCACCACCCCAACATCCAGCCTGGAAGGGGCCTTTCATGGCCAGCCTGAAGACCGTCCGTATCCCGCGCCAACGTGGCCGCGGACGGCAGCCGTACATCGTCGTCGTGCCGGAGCACCGGCACTCTCTGACCGGGCGCGCGGCCTCTGCGCTCGCGCTGTTCGTGTGGGACCACCGCCGTGCGCTCGCCCCGACCGGGCTGGCGTTACTGGCGTTCGTGCTCACCGCCGTACTGCACACGCTCGCGTGGTGGGCGGCTCTCGTGCTCGCCCCTGCCGCGCTCGCGCCCCTCGTCTGGTTCGCCCTGGTCCAGCGCCGCCACCCCGCCGACGGATCGGCGCTCGCGTGGCGGATCACGCTCGCGGCCGTCTCGGCTCTCGCCGGGGGGTGGGTGGCGCTCGCGGTCGCGGTCGGTCCGCTCGCCGGGCCGCTGGAGGTCTGGTGGCTGCTGCTCCTGCTCGGCACACAGACCGCATGGCTCATCGTCCGCCGCACCCACTGACCTGACCAGGAGGAACCTGTGGCTTCAAACAACGCGGGCCAGCGCAACGGCGGCCCGAGCGCTTCCGCGCAGGCCCGCAACTTCGCCCGACACCAGGCACAGCAGCCGTACCAGAGGCCCAACAACGGCAACAGCAACCACGGCAAGGGCAACAAGTTCACCAACGCGGGAGCAGCGGTCGGAGGGTTCGTCGG
>NZ_JBHXTO010000237.1:0-8432 GCF_042677425.1 Streptomyces sp. NPDC127119
CGTCTCAGAGGTGAAACGGTCCCCGGTCAGCTGCATACCATCACCCGAGTCCCCCGCGAACCGGATGATCACCCGATCGAGCCGGCGTACGTCCTCGCCTCTTGTGATCCCCGCCCCGCGCGGTGTTGAACTGTTCCTGAGCATGAGTGTGATCCCGTCAGTCGCTCGATGACGCGGATGGCCGGACCGGAGGCGAAGCGGTTTCGACTGCGTGGGCGGCCCCACAGGTGCCTTGAGCTCCGCGGCCCCGCCCCGCGATGAAGCCGTTACCGCGGGCCTGCTGCCGTCAAGCGCATCACTCCACCGGGGAACCGGCATATCACTCGCTGCCGAGCGTGCCCGGGTGCGCACCCTCGGCAGCGGAGACATGGTGGAGAACGGGACGTCCTGGAACGAGCCAGGCGCACAGCCACGGCCCACTCCAGCCGGCCCCTGCTTCTTTCAGAAGAGGGCCTTGGCGCTGCCGGCTTGCAGAGAGCCGAGGAACGGGTGCCACAGGTGCGTGGGGTCGTTCTCCACAGCGGTCACGATCTCGCGCATGGCGGCGAGCGCCCTGGGTTCCTCGTCGTCGTAGACGTCTCCCTGGAGCATCTTCAGCACGTCCAGGCGGTAGCGCGGGTCCTGGACGAAGGCGGTGAAGAGGATGTTGAGGCGGTAGTAGATCGAGATGAACTCGTACCAGTTGTTGACGCCTCGGCGGAGCGTGGCCTCGTAGCTTTCGAAGCGCTTCTTGGAGTAGTCCCCGGCCCTGTGCGCGGCGATGACGTCCTTGCACGCGATGCGGGCGCTGTTGAGGGCGACCGAGACGCCGCTGGAGAAGATCGGGTCGACGAAACGGGCCGCGTCACCGACCATCAGGAAGTTGTCGCCGCAGATCTGGCTGAGCGCGTACGAGTAGTCTCCCTCCGTCTTGAGCGGACGGACCTGCTCGGAGTCCTTCAGCGCCCGGTGGAGCTCGGGCCGGCTGGCGATGGTGTCCCAGAAGAAGTCTTCCAGGTTGTCCTTGGACGCCTTCAATCGTTCCCGCTGGGTGACGACCCCGATCGAGGTGATGGTGTCGGTGATGGGAATCTGCCACACCCAGGTGTCGATCACGGGCAGGAAGTGGATGAAGATGAAGTCCGCCTGGCCCTTGTTGACCGCCAGAGCCTTGCGGTCGAAGTGGTCGAACCAGGTGTGGATGGCATATTGGTTGAACACCGGGTCGGCCTGTTTGACCCGGAGTTGGCTGCCGAGTTGGGTGCGGCGTCCGCTGGCGTCCACAACCATGCCGACAGGAATGTCAGTGTGTACCCCGTCGTGCGTGGTCCGGAGGATCGGGGTCGGCGTGGAGAACTCGACGCGATTGACGCGCGTAGCCTGCCGGACGACTGCCCCGCGGGACTCAGCGTGCTCCAGCAGCAGTTGGTCGAACTTCCCGCGGTCGACGTGGAAGGTATAGTCCTTGTGCACACCGCCCTGGGTGCGCTCGTTGAACATGATCTCGGCTGCACGGAAGTCGTGGTCCAGGCCGCTGAAGCCCATCTTGTCGCTCGGCCCGCTGTCGGCCGAGGTCCAGGCCGCACCGTACTTCTTGGGGAATCCGGCCGCCTCGACCTTTTCGAAGGCGCCGATCTCGGCCAGAACCGGGGTGGTGGCCGGGACCAAGGACTCCCCCACGTGCTCACGGGGAAAGGTCTCCGCCTCCAGCACGAGGACCTTCAGTCCGGCCCCGGCCAAATAGGACGCGGCGGTCGACCCGGCGGGGCCACCGCCGATGATGCCCACGTCGAAACGTTCAGTCATATTGGCTGTCTCCTTTGAGGCATGCGGTCGGCCGACGGGAGGTGTACGCACTCCAGGGATCAGTCCCGCACGGTGGCCGGCGTGCCGGCCGCCGGCTCGTCGGCCGTCGCTGGTGCCGGGTCCAGGGAATGGACGAGGTCCGTGATCGTGTCCAGCGTCCGGAAGTGCGCTCCGGTGATGTGTGTGACCGGCACGTCCACCCCCAGCGACTCGCGTATGAAGGTCAGCAGTTTCGCCGTGTTCATCGAGTTGAGAATTCCCCATTCCAGCAAGGGGGTGTCCGGTTGAAGGGCCTCCTGGCCCTCGCCCAGAAATGTCCCCGCGACATAAGGCGCCAGTACTCCGTACACGGCATCCCGCGTCATCGATCCTCCTGGTTGTTTCATGTCGGTGTCGTGTCGTGCGGCCGCATTCGGGTTCGTACGCGACGCGGTCGGATGGCTCGACCGCTCAGGTCTCGCCGGCCTGCTTGACCCTCAGCGGCCGACCGACCAGAGGCCATTCGGCGACCCGCTGTTTGACTTCCTCGCCGAGCTCGAACTCGCCGCGGGCGAACCGCTTCTTCATGAAGAGGGTCAGACCTTCCCAGGTCAGCTTGGTGATGTCGCTCTCGGGCTGCCGCCTGGTCCACAGCAGTGTCTTCATCGAGCCGTAGAAGTTCGCGTCGATGCACTGCCGGCCCAGGTCGGCCACGCCGAACGCCGGCGGGATGAAGTCGGCTTCACGCAGCCGTCCGAGGATCCGGTCGGCTGCCGCGCCGGTGGTCAACTCACCACGCTGCACGTCCTGGCACGTGTCGTTGACCTCCTGGAGCAGCCTGAGCGCGGGTGCGTAGGCGGAGTTCTCCTGTACCGTGCGGCCTCGCCACCAGGCGTGTTCCAGCTGATCGAGCACGCTGGTGTCCCGGGTCTCCAGGAACCGCGCGTAGGCCCTGTTGACCTCGAAGGTCGCGATGATCTGCCCGAGCGACCAGACTCGGAACCAAGCGTTCCACAACTTCCAGTCACGAAAGGACAGATACGCGTTCGCACAGAGGTCGTCGTTGAAGTCCAGCAGGTCCTGCTCCAGGTCCTGCATGAACTTGAAGCGCTCGACGGAGAAGTCGTCCTCCTGAATGGCGTCCAGGAGCCGGTGTGTCAACGCGTGGACGGTCTCCAGGGTGTTCGACATGCCGCGGGAGAACAACGGGTCGATGAAGCCGGCCGCGTGAGAGGTGAGGCACCAGCGGTGGCCCACGGTCTGCCGCGGCGAGTACTGGATCCTGTCGGTGCGCGTCCAGTTCCGTACCGGCTTGGCCTCCGCGAACTGCGTGGCGATGTCCGGGTACGTGTGGAGGAACCGGTTGAACTCCTCCTCGGGCGGGCAGTCGGGCATGGGATGGATGCGCGGGTCCATCATGACGCCGACGCTGCACAGCGGGTTGGTGGCCCGCTCGTGGTTGTCGAACGGGATCACCCACATCCAGCCACCGTCGAACATGTGGTGGAGGGTGCCTTCGTGCCACCTGGTACGGAAGCCGGAGTGCACCTCCGGCTTGGCCACCTCGTCGAACGGCCGCACACCGGTGAAGTGGTTGAACATTCCCCGGGACTGGTGCCGGAAGCGCGACGGTTCCTCCCGCAGGCTCAGCTTCTTGGCCAGCACAGACCGGTGGCCGCCGGCGTCCACCATGAACTTGGCCCGCACCTCGGCGCCGGTGGACAGTTTGAGTGTGACAACGTCGTCACCCGGATCGACGTCGACGACCGCCTGATGCTGGCGGACCTTTGTCCCGTACTTGACGGCGACGTGCATCATCCAGGCGTCGATGTCCTGGCGGTAGTAGTGGTTCTCGGTGTGGGTGATCTTTGGCACCTCGAAACGGGTGCGCTCCACAGGGTCCTGACGCTTGCCGTCCCGGTGATACACGAAACCGAAGTTGCGCTTCACACCGCACTGGGTGGTGATGTTTCGGTACACGCCCTCGAAGGTGGCGAGGTGCTTGATCTCCGGCACGCCGTACCGTTCGGCGATGAGCCGCATCATCATCGAGGTGAAGGGGATCGTGGACTCCCCGATGGTGAACTTGGGGTGGCTGTCCGCGTCGATGAGCACCACGTCGGCGCCGTTGCGCGACAGACAGGCCGCGAGAATGGTCCCGGCCACCCCTGAGCCGACGATCGCCACGTCGTACAGGTGCTGTTCGTCATCTTGCTGTTGCATGTTCCGTCTCTCCCTTCGGAAGAGTGCTGGGATGCTGGAGGCGACGGAGCATGGCGCCGAGCGCCACGGCCGTACCTGTGATGACGATCCGACGAGGAGTGTCCTGCCATACGCCCCGGCGGATGATCGTCCCTCTCCGTCGACGGCCGGAGGACGAACCACCTAAAGATTTAAACGTGAGATGAGTTCTGTAGGTGGTCAAGAGCCTCCTGCAAGGCAGTGCCGGTGGGCGCGTTTTCACGTGTCTCGGCAAGTGCCACGGTCCGCGGCGCAGGCGACGCGACGGACTGATCCACCGGAAGCAGCCGTTCGAGACGAGCCCGTGCCTCCGTGGCGAAGGCGGGCGAATCGTGGAAGAAGTGGCTGCCGTCAAGGACCCTCAGATCGAGGCTGGCGGTGGTCTCACGGTTCCAGGCGATCAGGCCCTGGTCGTCCGTCATCTGGTCCCACCGTCCCGCGAACGCCGCGATCGGCACGTCGAGCGGCGGGCCGGGCGGCCGGGTGTACGTCTCGGCCAGCCTGAGATCGGCACGCAGCAGCGGCAGATACATCCGCAGCATCTCAGGATCGCGCAGGGCACCGTCCGGCGTGCCGCCCAATCGCTCGACGGCATCGAGAAACCGGGCGTCCGCCAGCCCGTGGATCGGCCGGTGCGAAAGGCCGACGGCCGGGCCGTTGCGCCCGGAGACCAGAAGCAGTGCCGGCGGCGCGCCGACAGCAGTCATGCGGCGCGCCATCTCGTAGGCGAGCAGGGCACCGAGGCTGTGGCCGGCCAGCACGTAGATCTGATCACTACCGGCTGACAGCCGTGCCCGCAGCTGCGCAGTCAAGTCGTCCGCCAGCGGCCCCCACTCGGCGATCAGTGGCTCGCGGATACGGATCGAGTGGCCCGGCAGGTCCAGTGTCTCCAGCCGTACACCGGCCGGCAGCCAACGGGACCACGGGCGGTAGTAGGCGCCGCTGCCGCCGGCATGCGGGACGACGAACAGGGTGACCGGCGCAGCGCCGGGCGACGCTTCGTCGTACGACGCACTCATGGGATGGCTCATGGCGACCCGTTCCTTTCGACTGCGGAATGACCTGGACCGGTCGTGGCCGGGCGACCGGGCGACCGGCGGCGCCAGGGAACGGGAGGCGGGGCTGCGGCACGTGTCACGCGCCGGATGCGCGCGCCCATTGCCCGGTTCGAGGAGTTCGGCGAGAGAGGTCCGGTGGAACTGCAACGGGACGTCCGGTGCTCCGACGGCGACCGCGCACGGGAGCGGCGCGGCGCGCTGCTCCGGCCGGAACAGATCGTGAAGCGTCCAGCCCGTCGCCCGGCCCGCGCCGGCGGGCAGCGCTCTGAGCACAGGGCCGCCGCCGTCCTCGGCGCAGACCACGGACGAGAGGCCACCGCCCAGGCCCAGGCCGAGTGCCTTGAGCACGGCTTCCTTGTAGGTCCAGTGGCGGAACAGCGACTCGCTCGCCGTCGCCTCGTCATGGGTGAGCCACCAGGCGTACTCGGCGTCGGACATCATCGTCCGTGCCAGGCCGTCGAGATGGCCGACAGGACGTTGCTCCTCGATGTCGACACCGACAGGTCCTGTCCTGGTCACCGCGACTCCTGCGTACCTGCCGGAGTGCGAGAGACTGATGTGCGGGCCGCGGACATGGGCGAGGAACGGCTTGCCGTTCGGCTCGCGACGCACCAGCAGTTCGGCGGGGCGCACCCCGGCTGCCTCGGCGGCCAGAATCCGCAGCGCCGCCTGCGCGCCCAGACGACGGTGCCGGTCCCGTGTGATGACGGCGGACAGCCGTGCCGTCTCCGCCGGCGGCAGCAGTGCGGTGGATCGCCGTACCGACCGCTCGTCGTCGACGTCGACGAGCCACACGTGAACCCCCGTCGGGTCCATGTCGTGCCCTCCTTCGCTGGACCGGTTCGTGGTGCCGGAGAGGAACGGGCGACGGTGGACGGTCGGCCGACGCCCACCGTCACGTGGCGCGGGTCAGCCCTTCACCTCTCCCTTGATGTAGCGCTGCACGTACTCGTAGGCCAGGTCGCCCAGCTGTACACCGAAGTCGATGGACATCTGAGTGGTCTTCTTGAAGTGCACGCCGCCCCAGACCCGGCTGGCGGCGCAGTCCTGGACGAAGCCGGTCCAGTGGGGCCATCGGATCTTGATCTCCTTGGCGGGCGTCATCCCCGGCTCCACCACCGACGAGCCGGCGGGCGCCGTGTACGTCCAGTCCAGCACGTCGGAACCCAGGAAGCGGCGCGCGGCCTGCGCCTCGGCGGAGCAGAGCGTGGTGGAGCCGGACGGGAACTCCGGGTGGTCCCCGACGTTCAGGTAGCTGGCCCACTCATCGGCGGGAATGTCATCGACCGTGCCTTTGCGGGGGCCGCCCCAGGCGGTCACCTGTTGCTCTCCGTACACGTGCCGGACCGCACTGAACGGACGCACGGCGTCGTACCTGGCCTTCTGATGCCAGACGGCGATCAGCGCGTCGAACATCGACACCGAGGCCGTCATGAACAGTTGGACCCACCCGTCGAGATCGAGGTCGTGGGACTCCGCCGCGGCGAGCACCGAGTATCCGATGCCCAGCAGCTTGTTGTCGAAGACCTCCGCCATCACCTTCTGTTCGTCGGTGAGTTCGGCCGACGCCGTCAGGATCTCGTCCACGGAGCGCTTGTACTCCATGGGCCTGGTGTGGTCGCTGTGCCGGGGCGGGGCGAGGCTGAACTCGCCGGGATCGCGGAAGGAGTAGGGCTTGGTGACCCGCACCTGCGGCGTGACGAAGTGCTGGACGGTGAAGATTCCCTTGTCGCCCTCGCCCGCGCCGAGGCGGCGGCGATGCGTGGTCAGCTGCGGCTGCCACCGCGAGGGATTGGTCAGCTTGAAGGCCGTGTTCACCGGCTTGTAGCCGGTGTAGTCCAGGTACGGCCTGGGATTGTACTTGCGGCCCTCGTCGCCCAACTGATTCATGCCGTCCCGCTGGCGGGCCTTCACCACGGCCTTGCCGGCCAGGTTGCCGATGCCGACCGGACTGGTGCGGTCGACGGACTCGTCGTCGGGGTTCAGGCCGACCGAGGTCAGCAACTGCCGGAAGACCGGCTCCCGTTCCGCCAACACGCTCTTGATCACTTGGTACATGCCGTGCAGGGCGGCGATGTTCTTGTTCCGGTTGGTACGAGCCTCGCTGCGGGGACGGCGGCCGAGCCTGGAATAGACGCCGACGGCGGTCGGGTGGTACGGCGCCAGCGCGTCGAACCACGCGTTCTGCACCAGATGAGTGACCCGGATCAGGATGGTCACGTCCATGGGGGCGATGACCGCCGTCAGGTCGGACCGGTTGGCGATCAGGTCGCGAATGATGTTGCCGGTGTCGAGGTCGAAGTCGGCGGCTTCCAACCTGCCTTCGGTACCGGCCGGTTGGGCGGCCGATGCCGTTCCGGTACGACCCAGGGTGGCATACGCCACGATCGGAGCCGTGCCGAGCGCGCCGACCAGCAGCGATCTGCGCCGGGGCGAGAAGCCTGCGGAAGAACGTTCAGATGTCGTCATGCGTTTAATTTCCTTTCCACGTCCACCAAGCCACCGGAGACTGATCGGGTGGACAGTGCGGGCGACGGGCGCGCGAGACGCCCGGAACAGGCGCAGGCGACTCGGCGATGAGGAATTAATTCATGCAGGAATTAAGCATACGGAGGGCGACCACCTTGTCAAGGGCCGTTAGCCTGGGGCCACTTGATGAACATTGCGCTCACACTCCGTCACGAAGGGGCGGCAGGAGCGGCAACCCCTCGACACGGTGAAAACCGTCGTGCTAACGTAAATCGTACGTTCGTTTTGCTGCGAGACGTGGCCACCATGCCCCTCGCCCTCATTCCGCGTCCCACCAGTGATCCAGGAGGGTTCTGCTGTGAAGAAGCTCTATGCCCGCATGATGAAGGCCGAGTGTCCGATCGACCCCGACACCATGGAGAGCACGGTCCCGTTCCTGCAGCACAACACCGTTGAGCATGCACTGAAGGACAGCGGCGTACGGCAGATCTTCTTCTTCGTGGACCCCAAGGACCGCACCATCTTCTCCATCACGATCTACGACTCGGACGAGGATCTGAACAACGCGATGAAGGAGGCGACCAGCGAGTTCCGTTTCCAGAGCCTGGCCGCCCTCGGCTGCACCGCGGTCGACGCGCGGGTCTTCGAGGTCGTCGCCGGGCACATCAACCCGGACGCGCCCGAAGTGGACTTCAAGAGCCTCGTGCCACCCATCAAGAGCTGACCGGCCCAGGTCCTGTCGTCACATTACCGACGTCCGCCCGGAGGGCGGGCCGGGCGGCGTCCGGTGCGTGCTCTCGCCGTGCCGGGCGCAGAGCCTCGTACTGGACGTACTTGGCTCTGTGTCCGGTGCGGCGAGTGGGGGTCCCCCCGGCCGGAGGCTGGGGGAGCGTGCATGGC
>NZ_JBHXTO010000238.1:0-8419 GCF_042677425.1 Streptomyces sp. NPDC127119
GGTGTTCCCTGTCCCGGGCGGTGAGTCCCGGCCGGGACAGGGAACACCGGCCGGGGCGGGTGACCCGGTCAGGACGGTCGGGTCAGCACCTCGCAGGGCAACTCGATGGTGGCGGTGGTGGGACCTCCCGCCGGGCTGTGCACGGCGAGGATTCCGTCGAAGGCGCCGAGCCGTCGCTCCAGGCCCGCCAGCCCGCTGCCCGCGGCCGGGTCCGCGCCGCCCCTGCCGTCGTCGGTCACCGTGACCCGCAGCATCCCCTCCTCGTGGCGCATGTCGATCCACACGCGTTCCGCTCGCGCGTGCTTGGCCACGTTGGTGAGCATCTCCGACACCGAGAAGTACGCGGCCGCCTCCACCGGCGCGGCCATCCGCCCGATGGGCTCGATACCGACCTCGCACCGCACCGGGCTGCGCAGTGCCAGCGCCCGCACCGCGTCCCCCAGTCCCCGCTCGGCGAGCACCGGCGGATGGATGCCCCGCACCAGCTGCCGCAGTTCCTCCAGCGCCTCCACCGAGGACCTGCGGGTCTCCGCCACCAGCTGCGCGGCCTTCTCCGGGTTCGTACGCAGGAGATGCTCGATCGTGCCGAGGCTCATCCCCACCGCGACCAGCCGGGCTTGCGCCCCGTCGTGCAGATCCCGCTCGATGCGGCGCAGTTCGGCCGCGGACACGTCCACCGCGTCCGCCCTGGAATTCTGGAGCCGTTCGATACGCATCTGGAGGACACGTTCGCGGTCGGGCGCGAGGAACACCCGGGTGAGCAACCCGTGCACGCGCAGGATCGCGGGGTCGTAGCGCAGCCCCAGCACGATCAGCACCACTCCGAGACCCGCCGCCGCCAGGGCGCTGAGCTGGTCGTCCACCGGGACGAACCCGTACCAGTAGCCCACGTCGCGCAGCGGCCGCCACAGGCCGGCCGCCAGCACGGGGCCCAGCAACCCGTAGCCCACCAGTCCCAGGGCGAGGATGCCCAGCGCGAACCCCGCGATCGGGTCGACGATCAGCCAGGCCAGGTCCCGCCAGGTGGCCGGGTCCTTCAGCAGCCAGCGGCAGCGCTGCACCTGCCCGACCAGTCCGTTCTCCACCGGCGGCACCGGCCGGTAGGGCGTATCGATGTCCACGCCGCACCACTGGCCGGCGAGTCGCCGCCGCAGGTCCGCGTTGGCCCGCACCCGGCGTATCAGCCACGGCGTGGTGAGCAACCCCATTCCGACCGGCAGCAGGGCGAGGGAGACCATCGACAGACAGAACAGCACCAGCGAACAGAGCACCGACAACAGCGCCAGGCCCAGGCCCCGCACGGCAGCCACCACACCGGCCCGCACGTTCAATTTGATCCCGCCTCTTCCCCGTACCCGCGTCACATGAGCACGCCACGGCACCCATCGGGCCGCAGGCACCACTGTCGCACCCCGCACCCTGCCCCGGCACCGGGTTCCGACCCCTAACTCCCCCTACCGCAGGCCACGTTGGGACGGATCGAGGCGGCCCGCAGAGCCGCACCCCGGCACGTGCACGGGCAAGGCAGTCGAGAGGGCACCGCCGATGACCGCGCCTGCCGGGACCGAGCTGTCGTTCTCCTGTCGCCGGGCTTTCAAGTGCCTGTCGATCCGGGCTCGGCGCGCCCTCGGCCATGGGCCAGGCAGCGGGATGAAGCAGTATGGGCACGTGAAAAAGGTACGAGAGTCGGTCATGGACGACGATCCGCCCATCGCCGGCCTCTTCGGGGGCCGCTCGAACGTGGTGGAGCCGGTCATCGGCCGCCTGCGCCGCACGCTCGACGGCGACCACGGCGATACCGAGGGCACCGGCAGGGCCGGGCCGCGGCCGATGCCCACCGTGCAAGGCGTCGGCCACGTCGTCCGGCAGGTCACCGAGTGATCGGCCGGTTCCGCGACAGCTATCGCAGGCTCCGCCTCGGCACCCGGCTCGCGCTCGGCATGGGTGTGCTCTCGCTGGTCGTGTTCGCCGTGGTCGGCACCGCGCTGTCCACGTACATGCGGGACTATCTGGAGCGCCAGCTCAACGACCAGATGAAGCTCGTCCAGACCACCCAGTCCAAGGACGCCCAGGCGCACGGCACGGTGGAGCGCCGGCCCTACTACGGCTGGTACACCGCGGTGTACGACGTCTCGGGCGACTCGGCCGTCCTGCGCAAGCCCAGTGACGTGCCGAAGGACACCGTCGAGCTGACCTCCTTCGCCGAGTCGCTGGCCCGGGCAAGGGCGACGGAGATGTCCCACACCACGCGCATCGAGGACGAGGGCGCGTACCGGCTGCGCGCCTGCAAGATCGGCCAGGGTGTCGTCCTGGTCACCGCGGCGCCGCTGGAGGACATCGAGGACACCATGGACCAGCTCGTCACGGTCCAGGTCGTCGCGTTCGCCCTCGCGCTGCTCGGCCTCGTGGTGTTCGGGCGCGCGGTGCTGCGCCGGGGCCTGCAGCCGCTCAGCGACATGGCGCACACCGCCCGCGGCATCACCTCGCACGACTTCACCGACTCGGCCCGGCTGCCGGTGCGCGCCGACCGCGGCAACGGCGGCCCGGAGGTCGAGGAGCTGCGCACCGCCTTCAACACCATGCTGGAGCACATCGACGACTCCCTCGCCGTCCGCACGGAGGCCGAGCAGCGGCTGCGCCGCTTCGTCGCGGACGCCTCGCACGAGCTGCGTACGCCCCTGATGTCGGTACGCGGTTACGCGGACCTCTTCCAGTACGCGGCGGCCAACGAGCCCGGCGAACGGGACAAGCACCTGGCCAGGCTGCGCGCCGAGGCCGCCCGGATGGGGGTGCTCCTCGACGACCTGCTGCTCCTCGCCCGCCTCGACGCCGCCGAGGTGGAAGCGCCGCTGCGCCTGGAGGACGCGGACCTCGCGGAGCTGGTACGGCAGGCCGCGGACGCCTTCCGGGCCACCCACGCGGACCATCCCCTCACCGTCACGGCGGGCCCCGGCCCGGTGCGGCTGCGGGTCGACGTCCTGCGTGTCCGGCAGGTCCTCGACAACCTCCTCACCAACGCCGCCGTGCACACCCCGACCGGGACCGAGGTCTCCGTGGAGGTGTCCGTCGCCGCCGGCTCGGCCGTCGTGCGGGTCACCGACTCCGGTCCCGGTATCCCGGCGGCCGACCAGGAGCACGTCTTCGACCGCTTCTTCCGCATCGACAAGGCCCGCAGCCGGGACCGCGGCGGCAGCGGGCTGGGCCTCGCGGTGGCCCGTTCCCTGGTCCGGGCGCACGGCGGCACCATCGACGTGCGGAGCCGGCCGGGGGCGACGACGTTCACGCTGATGATCCCGTTGCACCGCGACACTCCCTGACGGGGTCCCGCGGGGTGTCTCGTCTTCGGCTGCGGGGCCGTGGGGGCTGGTCGCGCAGTTCCCCGCGCCCCTGACGGGGCGCGGCCGGCTCAACCCGCCCGGTAGAGAGCCGTGAGCAGTTCGGTCACGGCCGGGGCCGCCGGGTGCGGGTCGTCGCGCCACCAGGCGAGGCGGACCGCGATGGGCTCGGCGTCCCGGACCGGCCGGTACACGACCCCGGGCCGCGGATACTGGTGCGCGGTCGACTCCGCGGTCATCCCCACGTACCGGCCCGTGGAGATCGTGGTCAGCCAGTCGTCGATGTCGTGGGAGTCCCTGGTCTCCGGGCGGGCGTCCGGCGGCCACAGTTCCGTCGTGGTGGTCCCGGTCCGCCGGTCGACGAGCAGGGTGCGTCCGGCGAGGTCGGCCAGCCGGACCGAACGCCGTCGGGCCAGCGGGTCGTCGGAGGCCATGGCGCACAGCCGCCGTTCCAGGCCGACGATGACCGAGTCGAAGCGGCGTTCGTCCAACGGCCGCCGTACGACGCTCAGTTCGCACGTGCCCTCGGCCAGCCCGGCGGTCGCGGAGTTGGCGCGGACCAGTTCCAGTTCCGTCGCGGGGTGCGCGGTCGCCCAGGCTCGCTGGAAGGCCAGCGTGTGGCGGCCGAGCGCCGACCAGGCATAGCCGATCCGCAGCGAGGACTGGCCCGAGGCGGCCTCCCGGACCAGGCCCTCCACCTCGCCGAGTACCCGCCGGGCGTGCGCCACCACGCGCAGGCCCGTCGCCGTCGGGGTCACCTCCCTGGAGGTGCGCCTCAACAGCCGTACCTCCAGGGCGCGTTCGAGCGATGCCAGGGTGCGCGACACCGCCGCCTGGGAGACACCGAGGGCGATGGCCGCGTCGGTGAAGCCGCCCTCGTCGACGATCGCGACGAGACAGCGCAACTGCCGCAGTTCCACATCCATGACTCAAGCGTATAGATCGACCGGCTGATGCATTTTGCGTATGCGTGCGACCGGCGCAGCATCGGAGCATGTACGCAGCCTCCGCGCCTTCGCCTACGTCCGCGCCCGCCCCGACGACCGCGCGGCACGCGCCCGCGGCGCCCACGACTCCGGCGCCCGGGGGCGGGCGCACGGCAGCGCTGCTCACCCTCCTCGGCAGTGGTCTGTCCAATCAGACCGGCGCGGCGATCGGTTCGCTGGCCTTCCCCGTCCTCGGCCCCCTCGGTGTCGTCGCGGTGCGCCAGTACGTGGCCGCGATCGCCCTGTTCGCGGTCGCCAGGCCGCCGCTGCGCTCGTTCACCCGGCACCAGTGGTGGCCGGTCCTGCTGCTGGCCCTGGTGTTCGGGACGATGAACCTGTCCCTCTACACCGCCATCGACCGCATCGGGCTCGGTCTCGCGGTGACCCTGGAGTTCCTCGGCCCGCTCGCCATCGCGCTGTCCGCCGCGCGCCGGCGGATCGACGCCTGCTGCGCGCTGGTCGCCGCGGCGGGCGTCGTCACCCTGATGCGCCCCCAGCCGTCGGCGGACTATCTCGGCATGGGCCTCGGGCTGCTCGCCGCGGGCTGCTGGGCCTCGTACATCCTGCTCAACCGCACGGTGGGCCGCCGCGTCCCCGGAGCGCAGGGCTCCGCCGCCGCGGCGGCCGTCTCCGCGCTGATGTTCCTGCCGGTCGGCATCGTCCTCGCACTCCGGAACCCGCCGACCCCCACGGCTCTGGGGTACGCCGTCGCGGCGGGCGTGCTCGCCTCCGCGGTGCCGTACCTGGCGGACATGTTCACCCTGCGCCGCGTCCCCGCCGCGGCCTTCGGTCTCTTCATGAGCGTGAACCCGGTCCTGGCCGGACTGGTCGGCTGGGTCGTCCTGGGCCAGAACCTGGGTCCTGTGGAGTGGGCCGCCGTCGGCGCGGTCGTCGCCGCCAACGCGCTCAGCATCCTCACCGCGCGACACTGATGCGGGCGGTGCTGGAGCGGGCGGCGCCGAACCGTTCGTCAGTGCGTCACTCGGCGTAGAACGTCGCGTCCGCCCTGGCCGTCGCCGTGTCGGCGGGCTGTGTGACGAGCAGGTACTCGTAGTGCCGGACGTAACTGCCCGCCACGTTGTACGACTCGAAGGAGACGCCCGCCGCCGCGTCGGCCAGACCGGCCCGCCGGTAGAAACTCGCGTCGCCCTTGAAGGCCGTACTCCCGTCGCTCCTGTCCACCCACACCTCGCCGTTGCCGCGGTGGCGGAGGTAGTAGCCGGGGAAGTTCGCCGATTCGAGCGAGACGGTCCCGGTACCGGCGAGGCCGGTCACCACGCGGAACTGCGAGTCGGCGAGGTTGGTGACGTTCGGCTCGATCTTCGCCCGGTACTCCCAGTGCCGGATGAACCGGTCGGGGAAGTTGTACGAGGAGAAGCGGACCGGGGTGACACCGTCGGCCACCGGGATGCCGAAGTTGGGTGTGCCGTCGGCGTTCCAGTACAGCTTCTGGTAGCGGGTGCGCCGGTTGGGGTCGTTGAGCGGGTCGCCGCTGATGTCCTTGTAGTTGCGGTCGTGGTAGACGAGGACGTCGGACTTGCCGTCCTCGGACGTGGTGAAGGTGTTGTGGCCCGGCCCGTACTGGCCGGTGGCCGCGTTGCTGGTGAAGACCGGGCCGGCCGTCTTCACCCAGGAGGCCGCGTTCATCAGGTCGGCGGAGGCGGAGGCGGTCAGCAGGCCCAGGCAGTAGTTGCTGTCGGTGGCGCTCGCCGAGAAGGTCATGAAGACCTTGCCGCCGCGCTGGATGACCGCCGGGCCCTCGTTGACGGTGTGCCCGACCTTCTCCCAGGCGTTGGTGGGCCGGGAGATCATGACCGGACTGCCGCTGATGGTCCAGGGGTTGGACAGTCTGGCCAGGTAGATGTTGGTGCCGTCGCCGACCGCCGGATCGTTCTGCGCCCAGCTCAGATAACGGGTGCTGCCGACGGTGAAGGTCGTCGCGTCGAGCGAGAAGGTGTCCAGCGGGAGGGCGATACGGCCCTTCTCGGTCCAGGTCCCGGTCAGCGGATTGGCCGCGCCGGTCTCCAGGACGTACGGCCTGATCTTCCAGATGTCACTGGTCGACCCGGCGGCGAAATAGACGTACCACTTGCCGCCGATGTAGTGGATCTCGGGCGCCCAGATGTGCGCGCCCATGTCACCACTGGCGTGCTTGGTCCAGATGGTCGTCTCGGCGGCCGTGGACAGTCCCTGCAGGGTGGTGGCCCGCCGCATCACGATCCTGTCGTACGCGGGCACGGTCGCGGTGAAGTAGTAGTAGCCGTCGGTGTGCTTGAAGATGTGCGGGTCGGCCCGCTGTTCGGCGACGGGGTTGGTGTAGGTGACGGCGGGCGAGGCGGGGGCGGCGGCCTCGGCGATACCGGAGGCCAGTGCGGCCAGGATGACGAACAGGGCCGTCACCACCTTTGCGATCGTGCGTCTCACGGTGTCCCTCCCGGGATGGGTTCGCTCGCGTGGCGGCTCGGACGCCGGGCTCACGTCGTCGGCTTGAACTGCCACTGCTGGCACGTGTTGTTGAGCCAGGTCCACTGGCGTACGTCCGCGCCGTCCGCCGTACCGCAGTCGGCGACGTCGGCGACCTTGCCGGTGCTCTCGTTGACGATCCGCGTGTAGTCGCCGGTGGCGGTGTACACGAGGCGGAACTTCTGGCAGTTGTTGTTCAGCCAGGACCACTGCCGCAGATCCGCGCCGTCGGCGGTGGAGCAGTCGGCGGTGTCCATGACCTTGCCGGTGGCGACGTTGACGAGACGGCTGGTGTCGTTGCCCAGATCCTCGATCCGCCACTTCTGGTTGGCGCCGCCGGTGCAGGTCCACTGGAAGATGTTGGTGCCGTCAGCGGTACCGCCACCGTCCACGTCCAGACACTTGCCGCTGTTGCGGTTGACGAGGGTGTACGCCGTCGGGGTCGCCGCGGTCTCTCCGGCCGGGCCGGCGAGGGTGGCGCCCAGTGCGGCCGGGGTACCGAAGTTCGGTGTGCCGTCGGCGTTCCAGGTGAACTTCTGGGCGCGGGTGGTACGGCCGTTGCCGCAGCCGCCGCTCGCGGAGTTGTTGCCGTGGTAGACGATCCAGCTCTCGGTGCCGTCGGGCGAGGTGAAGAACCCGTTGTGGCCGGGCCCGTACACACCGGCCGCGTCGTTGCGCTGGAAGACGGGGGTCTGCTTCTTCGTCCAGGAGGACGCCAGAAGCGGGTTGCTGCCCGTGAGTTCGAGCTGGCCGAGCTTGTAGTCGGCGGTCTGGCAGGAGCTGGCGGAGTAGGTGAGGAACGTCCGCCCGTTGCGATACAGCGGCTCCGGCCCCTCGTTGACCGGACTGCCCTGGGTCTCCCAGCTCAGCGTCGGACTGGAGATGACACCGAAGGTGGAACTGCTGAGCGTGTACGGGTTGCTCATGGGCGCGATGACCAGGCTCTGCGTGCTTCCGCCGACGAACCCGCTGCCGACGAGATACAGGCTGCTGCCCTGCTTCAGCACACTGGCGTCGATGAGCCAGCCGCCGGGCGTGAGATTGGAGCCGGTGAGCTGGTTCTTGAAACTGTACGGGCCCATCGGGTCGGTGCCGGCGCTCTCCAGGACGTAGGTGCGCTGGGAGTCGCAACAGGCGACGCCGCTCTGCCCCGCGGAGTAGTACAGGTACCAGCGGCCGCCCAGTAAGTGCAGTTCCGGCGCCCAGAAGTTGGTGTTGCGGGTGGCGGTGGTGTCACTCCACACCTGGACGCTGGGCGCCGCGGCGAGTCCGGCGAGGGTGGGTGACTTGCGCATGGTCAGTACGCCGGTGAACGAGGTGGTGACCAGGTAGTAGTTGCCGTTGTAGTACTCCAGCCAGGGGTCGGCGCCCTTCTGCGCCTTGACGGGGTTCGTGTACGGCCTGCCCTCCGCGGCGGCGGTGGGGTGGGTGGCCGTCGCGGCGAGCAGCGTCAGCAGGGCTGCTGCGAGGGTCAGTAGGTACCTGGTACGGAACACGGCGGGTTCCCCTTCTTGGCGATCACGTCGCTGTTCGATATATGGAACAACGTGCGTAACTTCGACCAGAAGATAGGTAGGCGACCTGTACACGTCAACGGTTCCGGCAGGATTGGATTCGCCCCCGCCGCCCCTACCC
>NZ_JBHXTO010000239.1:0-8252 GCF_042677425.1 Streptomyces sp. NPDC127119
AGCCTGCGCCGTTCCCCGCGCCCCTGAGGAACCCGGGCGTGCTTTTCAGGGGCGCGGGGAACGGCGCGATCAGCCCCCGCCCGCCCGAAGCCGACGACGTAGCTGCCGTCAGGCGGGCTTTTCGGGGGCGCGGCCCGTCACAACCGCTCGCGCCACTGATTCGTGATGGGCAGCCGCCGGTCCTTGCCGAAGCCCTTCGCCGAGATCTTCGTACCCGGCGGGTACTGCCGCCGCTTGTACTCGGCCGTATCGACCATCCGGAGCGTCTTCGTGACCATCTCCCGGTCGAACCCCGCGGCCACGATCGCGTCGGCCCCGGTGTCCCGGTCGACGTACAGCTCCAGAATCGCGTCCAGGACGGGATAGTCCGGCAGCGAGTCCGTGTCGACCTGCCCCGGCCGCAGCTCGGCGCTCGGCGGCTTGGAGATGGAGTTCTCCGGGATCGGCGGAGTCTGCCCCCGCTCGACCGCGGCCCGGTTGCGCCACTCGGCGAGCCGGAAGATCGACGTCTTGTAGACGTCCTTGATCGGCCCGTACGCGCCCACGGAGTCGCCGTACAGCGTCGAGTACCCCACCGCCAGCTCGGACTTGTTGCCCGGCGCCAGCACGATGTGCCCCTCCTGGTTGGAGAGAGCCATCAGCATGGTGCCGCGCAGCCGCGACTGGAGGTTCTCCTCGGCGAGCCCGGTGAGACCCAGCGACCCCATGTACGCGTCGAACATCGGCTCGATCGGTACGGTCCGGAAGTTGAGCCCGGTCCGCCGCGCCAGCTCGGCCGCGTCACCCTTGGAGTGGTCCGAGGAGTACTTGGACGGCATCGACACGCAGTACACGTTCTCGGCGCCGAGCGCGTCGCAGGCGATCGCGGCGACGAGGGCGGAGTCGATACCGCCCGAGAGCCCGATCAGCACGGAGCGGAAACCGTTCTTCGCGGTGTACGCCCGCAGGCCCACCACGAGTGCGGAGTACACCTCCTCGTCGGCGTCGAGCCGCTCGGCGTACCCGCCGGAGAGCTCCGCCTCGTACGGCGGCAGCGGCTCGTCGGAGATCACGAGGTGATCGATGCGCAGCCCGTCGTCCACGATGCCCGAGGGCGGCTCGGAGGCGGCGGCGGGCAGGTCCAGGTCGAGGACGACACACCCCTCGGAGAACTGGGGCGCCCGCGCGACGACCTCGCCGTGCCGGTCCACGACGATCGAGTCGCCGTCGAAGACCAGCTCGTCCTGGCCGCCGATCATGGCCAGGTACGCGGTCGTGCAGCCGGCCTCCTGCGCGCGCTTGCGCACGAGGTCGAGGCGGGTGTCGTCCTTGTCGCGCTCGTACGGGGAGGCGTTGATCGACAGCAGCAGGCCCGCCCCGGCGGAACGGGTCGCCGGGACCCGGCCGCCGTCCTGCCAGAGGTCCTCGCAGATGGCGAGCGCGACGTCGATGCCGTGCACCCGTACGACCGGCAGGGTGTCGCCGGGCACGAAGTAGCGGAACTCGTCGAAGACGCCGTAGTTCGGCAGGTGGTGCTTGGCGAAGGTGAGGACCACCTCGCCGCGGTGCAGCACCGCCGCGGCGTTCCGCGGGGCGCCGGCCGGCTGCCCGTACCTGGGCTGGGCCTTCTCGGAACGGTCCAGGTAGCCGACGACGACCGGCAACTCCCCGAACCCCTCCTCGGCGAGCCGCGCGGCGAGGGCGTGCAGGGCCGCGCGGGACGCCTCCACGAAGGACGACCGCAGGGCCAGGTCCTCGACGGGGTACCCGGTCAGCACCATCTCGGGGAACGCGACGAGGTGCGCTCCCTGCTCGGCGGAGTGCCGGGTCCAGCGGACGACCGCCTCGGCGTTCCCGGCGAGATCGCCGACGGTCGAGTCGATCTGATTCAGGGCGAGGCGTAGTTGAGGCACGAGGCCCAGTGTAATCGTCAGACCGACGTTATGGGGTGCCCACCCTGCCCACCCCCCCAACGGACCTGCTTGCGCCGTTCCCCGCGCCCCTGGGGGCCCCTGGGGTTTGTCGGCCGGCTGCGGCCCGGTGGGGGTTGGCCGCGCAGTTCCCCGCGCCCCTTAGGGGGTGCCTCCTGGCGTTTGATTGGTCCGCTGCGGGCCGGTGGGGGCTGGTCGCGCAGTTCCCCGCGCCCCTGGGGGGTGCCTCCTGGGGTTGTCGGTTGGCTGCGGGCCGGTGGGGGCTGGTCGCGCCGTTCCCCGCGCCCCTTTGGGGCGGGTCGGTGTGGGCCCGGTGCGCGGCCCGCCCGCTCAGGGGCGCGGGGAACTGCGCAGTCTTTTGGCTTTTGGGGGCGCAGCCCCCAAGGGGCGCGGGGAACGGCGCAGTCTTTTGGTTTTTAGGGGCGCGGGGAACTGCGCAATCTTTTTGTCTTTTGGGGTGCGGGGAACGGCGTGGTCAGACCCATCGACCCGCCCCCACCGGCCCGTGCCCGCGAACATGCGGAACCAACACCCCGCCCCGATCATGGGCGTCAATGACCACACCCCGCCCGGCCCCGGCCGCAACCGCCACCCTCCTGGCCCTGGCAGCCCTCACCTACTCCGCATGGACCCTGGAAGCGTTCCTCGGAACAGGCCTCCCCCCGGCCCGCACCTACGTGAGTGAACTCGCCGCGACCAACCAGCCGTACACCACCCTGTTCCGCACGACGGACCTCCTCGCAGGCACGCTGGTGTGCGCCGCAGTCGCAGCCGCAGCCGCGACCCTGTCGGCCCGCCGCATCCCACGGACCGCCCGAGCAGCCCTCCTCCTCTTCGGCGCGGCCACAGCCGTGGACTCCCGGCTGCCGCTCAGCTGCACCCCCACCACGGACCCGGAGTGCGCCGCGAGGGAGACCGCGGCCCTGGTCCCGTGGACCCATTCCGCGCACACGGTGAGCAGCACGGTCGCCCTGTGCGGCATCCTCGTCGCCATGGCGACCCTCACCCGCACGGCCCGCATGGGCCCCGCCCTCCTGGCGCTCGAACTGGCCGCCACCGCCTGGACCCTGGCCGCGATCGCCGCCCTGGAGACGGGCCACGACGGCTGGGGCGTGGGTATCGCCCAGCGCCTCCAGGTCGGCGTCATCGCGATCTGGCTGGGCGCACTGGCCGTCTCCCTCCTCCACGCCCCTGAGCCGGCGGCCCGCGGGGCTCTCCGCGCGGCGAACGTCCGCCCATGACCTTCGTCCGTATCGACGGAATCGCGCACCACATCCGCGTGGACGGCACAGCCACCGCCCCCGTCTGTCTGCTCAGCGTCGGCCTGGGCATGTCCTGGTTCGACTGGGACCCCGTGCTGCCGTTCCTCGCCCCGTACCGCACGGTCGTCCGCTTCGACCGGCCGGGCCTCGGCCTCAGCGCCCCCGCGCCCGCACGCGTGTGGCCCACGCTCACCGGTGAGGCGCACCGCATCGCGCGCGTGCTCGACGCGGCCGGGGTCCGCACGCCCGCCACCGTCGTCGGGCACTCCCTCGCCGGTTTCCACTGCGAGGCCTTCGCCCGGCTGTATCCGGAGCGGACGGCCGGGCTCGTCCTGGTCGACTCCAGCATCGAGGAGGAGCCGCGCCCGAGCCGCGCCCCCGCCCTCCGGAACACCGTCACGCGCGCGTGCGGCACGCTGCTGGCGGGCGCGGGCCTCCCGCGGGCACTGGGCCCACTCCTGCGGCGTACCGCGGTCAGGGCCGTACGCCACAGCGGCGGCGACTCCGCCCCGTACGGCCCGGCCCCGTACGACCTCGTCCGGCGCGCCTACTCCACCAGCCGCTCCCTGCGGGCCGCCCTCGCCGAGAACGCGACCTACCGGGACCAGGCGGTCGCGCTGGACGGCCTGCGGGAGCGGCCTCTGCCGGACGTACCCGTCACCGTCCTGGCCGCCGCCGACCCCGGCGGCAACGGTTCACGGCACTGGCTGGACCGCCAGGAACGCCTCGCCGAGCGTCTCGGCGCCACCTTCCGCGTCTCCGCCCCGGCGGGTCACCTCGTCATGCTGGACCGACCCCAGGACGTGGCGGCGGCGATCCTGGACGCGCCGAACGAACCGGTGCGCCCGTTCCCCGCCGGCCAGGAAGAGGAACGGACGCACCGGAGATGAGAAGCCGCTGAACCTCGGATCCTCAGCGGTTCAGTGACTCAGCGGCGGTACGAGGTCACGTAACCCGGTGCGGGCGAACCCACCCCGGTGACGTCGTCGTACCCCCGCACAGCCTTCAGGCTGCTGTCCTTGCCGAGGCTGCGGACCGAGGTCAGCAGGCCCTCCGAGGCGTCGAAGGCGTTGGCGAAGTCCACGCGTGCCACCGCGAGGTCGCGGCCCGTGGGGCGGTCCGTGACGTCGTGGTAGAGCTTCGTGCCGTAGCGGTCGTAGATCGCCGGGTTGGCGAACCCGATCGGGCGCCCGCCGCGTGCCTGCTGGGCGAGTGCCTGGACGCCCGCGACGACCGGAGCGGCGAGCGAGGTGCCGCCGATGCGGTACTCGTCGTACTTCTGCGTCCCGTCCGGGAAGGTCTGCGTCTGCCCGACCAGGAACCCGGTGTTGGGGTCGGCGATCGCCGCGATGTCGGGAACCGTCCGCATGGCCTGCCGGCCGTTCGCCTTCGCGAGCCGCGACGGCACGACACCCCGCTGGTAGAACGGCTGCTTCACCGTCGCGCTGGTCCCGCCGCCCGCGCCCGAGGTGTACGCGCCCGGGAAGTCCGTCCAGCTCTTCCCGTCGGCGGACAGGTTGGCCTTGAGCGTGCCCCAGCCGGTCTCCCACTTGTACGTGTCGCCCTTGCCGACGGCGAGCGAGGTGCCGCCGACCGCCGTGACCCACGCCGAGTTGGCGGGGGTGTCGACCTGCTTCGTACCGGTGTTGGCGACCTCGTCGCCGTTGTCGCCGGACGAGAAGTAGAAGCCGATGCCCTCGATCGCGCCGAGCTGGAAGACCTGGTCGTAGGCGGCGGCGAGGTCCGGCGTCTGGTTGGCCTCGATGTCGCCCCACGAGTTGGAGACGATGTCGGCGAGGCGCCCGTCGACGATCTTGCCGAGCGAGTCGAGGAAATCGTCGTCGTAGCAGGACGCGGCGCCGACGTAGACGATGTCCGAGGCGGGCGCGACCGCGTGCACGGCCTCGACGTCGAGGGTCTCCTCGCCGTACCAGCCCGCCGCCCCGCACTCCTCGGTCCGCGTGTACTGACCGGGCAGCACCTGCTGCAACTGCCCGCCCCTGTACCTCGCGTCACCGTGCTTCGCCGCGTACGTGGCCGCGTCCGCCGCGATCGTCGGCGAGGCGTACGCGTCCGTGATCGCCACGGTCACGCCCTTGCCGGTCGCCTTCTCCGCTCCGTAGGCGGCCCGCAGCTGCTTGCCGGTGTAGCCCTTCACGGCGTACGGGACCTTCGTGCCGTACGCGCCCGGCAGCGTCGTCGCGGTCTTCGAGCCGTAGTACGACGAGAACGGCCCGGCGTTGCGGAACACGGCGTCCGGCGGCGGCAGGGTGTCGGAGTGGTCCGCCTTGTGCGGGGCGTTGTCCAGACCGGTCACGGTGAGGACGGCGCCGTTCAGCCCGGCGGGCGCGGAGGCGGCCTTCGCGGGGGCGCGGTAAGTCTTCTTGCCCTTCGCGTAGTTGTGCAGCTGCGTGCCGAACGCCTTCTCCGCGTCCGCCACTTCACCCGTCACCGACACGTAGTGCGTACTGGTGCCCGTGACGGTCAGCCCCGCCGACTTCAGCCAGGCCGTCACCCCGGCCACCTGCGCCTCGGTCGCGCCGAAGCGGGAGCGGGCCTGCCGCGCGGTGAGGTACTTCCCGTACGAGGCCGACGACGGGTCGGAGACGGCCTCGGCGTAGGCGCTCAGGCCCGCCGCGTCCCGTCCGGCGAGGTAGACCCGGGCGGAGACCCGGGAGCTGTCCGCCGTGGCCCCCTTGTCCGCCCCGGCCGTGGCCCACAGGGGCTTGGTGCCCTGGAGCGTGTCACGGCCGGCCGGGTCGTCGGAGGCGTGGGCCGCGGGTATGCCCAGGGCCAGCGCGCCGGCGAGCAGCGGCAGGGTCGCCGCCATGCTCACACCGGCGCGCACCGCGGCGCGATTGGATCTCATGGAACCCCCAAAGGATCACTGGATGGGGGTCACTCTTGCGATGAACTGTCCATGCCAGGGGAATGGCCGGGACATGGCTGGCCCAAAAACCACCCAAGGAACCGTATGGCAAGGGCATTTGGGGTGTTATGGATCAGTTCAGCGGCTTCGCGCCGCGCTGCTCCAGCAGATCCGAGATCAGCTTCATCTCCGACTCCTGGGCCTGCACCATGCCCTGCGCGAGCCGCCGCTCCACACCGACCTGGCAGCGCTCCACACACCCCTTGGCCATGTGCACACCGCCCACGTGGTGGGCGTACATGAGCTGCAGATAGCGGACCTCGGCCGCCTTGCCGCTCAGCTCGCGCAGCGCGTCCATCTCGGTGTTGGTCGCCATGCCCGGCATCAGCGCGCCGTCCTCGCCGGACCCCATGCCGGCCATGCCCATCCACTCCATGGGCTCGTCGGCGGACACCTTGGGCAGCTCCCACAGGTTCAGCCAGCCGAGCATCATGCCGCGCTGGTTGGCCTGGGTCTGCGCGATGTCGTACGCGAGGCGGCGCACGTCCTCGTCGTCGGTGAGGTCGCGCACGATGTACGACATCTCGACGGCCTGCTGGTGGTGCACGGACATGTCACGGGCGAAACCCGCGTCCGCGGAGTCCGCCGCGGGCGGCCGCATCCCGGAGTCGTCGCCGTCGGCGACCGCGTACGTGATCGCCCCGGCCGCCACGAGGACGGCCGCGGCGGCTCCGGTGATCCAGCCCGCGGACTTCATCCCCGTCACTTCGACAGGCCGTTGGTGCAGGCGGCGCCGGGCTCGGGCGTCTGCTTGCCCTGGACGTACGTCTCGAAGAACGTGCCGACGTCCGGGTCGCCCGCGCTCTTCACCGTCCGCTGGTGGCCCCACGCGGAGAGCATGATCGGGTCCTGCTGGTCCTCGACGGGGCTCATCAGCGAGTACGGCGTCTTCTTGACCTTCTCGGCGAGCGCCTTCACGTCGGCGTCGGACGCCTTGCTGTTGTACGTCACCCAGACCGCGCCGTGCTCCAGCGAGTGCACGGCGTTCTCGTTCTTGATCGCGTCTTCGTAGACGTCGCCGTTGCAGTTCATCCAGACCTGGTTGTGGTCACCGCCGACCGGGGGCTCCATCGGGTACTTCACGTCCTTGGTGACGTGGTTCTGCGTGAGCTTGGTGCTCCACTTCTTCACGCCGTCCTTGCCCGTGACGAACTTCCCCGACGCCGCCTTCGAGTCGCTCGCCGCACTGTCCTTGTCGTCGGACTGCGACTTGATCAGGAACGCGCCACCGGCGACGAGACCGGCGACGACGATCACGCTGGCGGTGATCGTGAGGACCCGGTTGCGCCGCTCGCGGGACTGCTCGGCGCGCCGCATCTCCTCTATCCGCGCCTTGCGCGACGTGGACTCTGTCTTCTTGGCGGAACCCATGGGGTGGTCCTTCTGGGGGAAAGGGGCAGTGGAGTGGTCTGCTGATCGTAGTGTGGGAGGAGGGGTTCCAGGTGGGGAGCCCTGCGGATTGGCCGAATGGACGGGGCCGCGGCAGATAATTTGAAGCAGGGATGCGCATTATCTACGCTGCCGGTATGCGGCTGTTGCGATCGACCGACCTGGCTCTGCGCGTCCTGATGCGGCTCGCCGTAGCCGAGGAGACCGCGACGCCCACGACGCGTGACGTGGCGGCGGCGATGGAGGTGCCGTACACGCACGCCGCGAAGGTCGTCGCCGAGCTCCAGCACCTCGGCCTGCTCTCCGCGCGGCGGGGACGCGGGGGTGGGCTCGCGCTCACGGAGGAGGGGCGTGGGGCGTCGGTGGGGGCGGTCGTGCGGGTCTTCGAGGGCGAGGGGGACGTCGTCGACTGCGAGGGGGCGTCGCCGTGTCCGCTGCACACGGGGTGCCGCCTGCGTGTCGCCCTGCGGCGCGCCCAGGAGGCGTTCTACGCGTCCCTGGACCCCCTGACGATCAGGGACATGGTGGCTGCGCCGACGGGGCGCTTGCTGCTGGACATCACGATGCGCTGAGCTGCGCCTGCGCCTGCGCCTGCGGATAGGGGGTGCCCCCTGAGGTTTGTCGGTCGGCTGCGGGCCGGTGGGGGTCGGCCGCGCAGTTCCCCGCGCCCCTGGGGCCCCCTTGGGTTTGTCGGTTGGCTGCGGGCCGGTGGGGGCGGGCCGCGCAGTTCCCCGCGCCCCTGAGGGGGCGCCCCCTCTGGGG
>NZ_JBHXTO010000240.1:0-8238 GCF_042677425.1 Streptomyces sp. NPDC127119
AGCACCGGCCGGGGCGGGTGACATCGCCGGGCTCGGCCCTGGTGCGCAACGGCCTGCCGGAGCGGTCAAGGAGCCGGGTCCGGGGCCCGCCGCCGGGAGCCGTCAGGCCGCGGGGCGGGTGGCACCGGACGCGCGCTCACGCCGCAGCAGGCACACACCCGCGCCACGGCACCACACGCGCTCACCCCTCCGCAGGCAGAATCAGCCGGGAGATCTCGGCGATGACCTCGTCGGCGCGCGGCGCCAGATAGAAGTGATTGCCGCGGAAGACGCGCAGGGCGAACGTGCCTTCGGTGTGGGCGCGCCAGCAGTCCGCCTCCTCCACCGTGGTCAGCGGATCCTCGTCCCCCACGAAGGCATGGACCGGGCACGCCACACGCGCGGTGCCGACCGGCCGGTAGGTCTCGATGGCCCGGTAGTCGGCCCGCAGGGTCGGCAGGACCAGGCTGCGGATCTCGGGATCGGCGAAGACGGCCGGGTCGGTGCCGTTGAGCGCCTTGACCGAGGCGATCAGCGCCTCGTCGTCCTCCAGATGGACCGTCTCACCGCGGAACCGGGACGGTGCACGCCGGCCGGAGACGATGAGCCCGGCCGGGGACACGCCCAGTTCCCCCTCCATCAGCCGCGCCACCTCGAAGGCGATCGAGGCGCCCATGCTGTGGCCGAAGAGCCAGGTCCGGTCGAGGCCCTCCCGCGGGAGTTCACGGAAGGCGTGCGCGGCGAGGGCGTGGATGTCGGTGACGGGCGGCTCCGTGTGCCGGTCCTGACGCCCCGGGTACTGGACGGCGAGGACCTCGACCTTCCCGGAGAGCGCTCGCGAGACGGGGAAGTAGTAGTTCGCCGCGCCGCCCGCGTGCGGGAAGCAGACCATCCGCGGGACCGACCGGTCCGACGGATGGAAATCGCGGATCCAGTTCGAGGCGCTGTAAGGGGAAGTGACAGACATCAATCAATCCTTGGATCGGGCCGACTGAAGCCTCCGCCTCAGGCCTGTCCAGTCTTCACGCCGCCCGGCACGCACGGAAGCCCTTAGCCGCCCCTAACAACCGGGTTGTTGCCGGCCGCGAGGGTCGGTCACCTGCGAGGGACCCCTGACCGGGCGGTCGACGACCGAGTTCGGTGCGGTGCGGAAACAGGGGTCCGGGTCCTTCCGGAACGGCCGGACACGATAGGGGGGATCAGGGGTTGGGGCCCCTCATCACCCTGCGTAGCGTTCCCGGCAAGCGCGCGTCGAGGTGATCGACGCCTTTCGACCAGGGGTGGCTTTGTGGGAGACCAGGACAAGCTACTTGACTACCTCAAACGCGCGACCACGGACTTGCGCGCAGCTCGCAGACGCATCGCGGAGATCGAGCACCGTGATCGCGAACCCATCGCCGTCGTCGCGATGGCGTGCCGCTACCCGGGAGGCGTGACCTCGCCCGAGGGTCTGTGGGACCTGGTGGACAAGGGGGTCGACGCGGTGTCGGACTTCCCCGTCGACCGCGGCTGGGACGTCGACGACCTGTACGACCCCGAACCGGGCAAGCCCGGGAAGTCGGCGGCCCGCGAGGGCGGATTCCTCTACGACGCGGGTGACTTCGATGCCGAACTCTTCGGGATCAGCCCGCGCGAGGCCGCCGAGATCGACGCCCAGCAGCGCCTGCTGCTGGAGGTGTCGTGGGAGGTTCTGGAGCGCGCGGGTATCGACCCCACCACGCTGAAGGGCAGCCCCACCGGTGTGTTCGCCGGCGTGATGTACCACGACTACGCGGGCGGCAGCAACGGCGGCAGCCTCGTCTCGGGCCGGGTCGCCTACACGCTGGGGCTGGAAGGTCCCGCGGTGACCCTCGACACCGCCTGCTCCTCGTCGCTGGTCGCCCTGCACATGGCGATCCAGTCACTGCGTTCGGGGGACAGCTCCCTCGCGCTCGCCGGCGGGGTGACGGTGATGTCGACCCCTGAGATGTTCGTCTACTTCAGCGAGCAGCGAGGCATGGCGGCGGACGGCCGCTGCAAGTCCTTCGACGTCTCCGCCAACGGCATCGGGTGCTCCGAGGGGGCCGGAGTGCTGCTGCTGGAGCGGTTGTCCGACGCCCGCCGCAACGGCCACCCCGTACTCGCGGTCGTCCGCGGCACGGCGGTCAACCAGGACGGCGCGAGCAACGGCCTCACCGCCCCCAACGGTCCCGCCCAGCAGCGCGTGATCAACCAGGCCCTGACCAACGCGGGCCTGTCGGCGGCCGACGTGGACGTCATCGAGGCACATGGCACCGGTACGACCCTGGGCGACCCGATCGAGGCACAGGCCCTGCTGGCGACCTACGGGCAGGGGCGGACCGAGTCGCTGTGGCTGGGGTCCATCAAGTCGAACATGGGGCACACCCAGGCCGCGGCCGGCGTGGCGGGCATCATCAAGATGGTGCAGGCCCTGCGGCACGACACGATGCCCCGCACGCTGCACGTGGACGAGCCGACGCCGCAGGTGGACTGGGAGGCGGGCGACGTCCGGCTGCTCACCGAGGCGCGGCAGTGGCCGCCGGGTGAGCGACCCCGGCGTGCGGGTGTGTCGTCCTTCGGGATCAGCGGCACCAACGCCCACGTCATCATCGAGGAGGCGCCCGCGGTCGAGGAAGAACCCGTGGAGCGCCGGGAGTTGCCCGTCGTTCCCCTGGTGCTGTCAGCGAGGACGCCCGCGGCGCTTCAGGCCCAGCTCGACCGGATGGCCGCCGTCGACGCGGACGCGCTGGACGTGGCGTACTCGGCCGCGACGGGCCGGGCCGCTCTGGAACACCGCGCGGTACGGGTCGGTTCCGAGACCGTGATCGGCTCGGTCACCGAGGGCAAGCTGGCCTTCCTGTTCACCGGACAGGGCAGTCAGTGGGTCGGTATGGGCCGGGAGCTGTACGAGACGTTCCCGGTGTTCGCCGCGGCGTTCGACGAGGTCTGTGCCCTGCTCGACGTGCGTGAGGTGATGTGGCACGACGAAGAGGCCCTCGGCCGGACCGAGTTCACGCAGCCCGCGATCTTCGCCCTTGAGGTCGCCCTCTTCCGGCTCGTGGAGTCGTGGGGCATCAGGCCGGATCTGCTGGCCGGGCATTCCATCGGAGAGCTGGCCGCCGCCCACGTCGGTGGTGTGCTCACGCTGGAGGACGCGGCTCGCCTGATCGAGGCACGCGGCCGGCTCATGCAGCAACTGCCGCCCGGCGGGGCGATGGTGGCGGTCCAGGCGGCGGAGGAGGAGGTCGCCCCGCTCCTCACGGAAGGAGTGGGCGTCGCGGCCGTCAACACGCCCGACTCCGTGGTCATCTCGGGTGCCGAGGAAGCGGTGTCCGCGGTCGTCGCCCTGTTCACCGGTCGCAGGACGAGCCGGCTCAAGGTGTCGCACGCGTTCCACTCGCCTCTGATGGACCCGATGCTGGAGGACTTCCGCAAGGTCGCCGAGAGCGTCACGTACCACGAGCCGGTCATCCACCTGACCAAGGACGTGGGATCGGCGGAGTACTGGCTGCGGCACGTACGGGACACGGTGCGGTTCGCCGACGACGTCCGTGACCTGCACGACCGGGGCGTCACGCGGTTCCTGGAGATCGGGCCGGACAGCGTGCTGACGGCGATGGCCGGACAGAGCGCCGACGGCACGATGGCCGCCACACAGCGCCGCGACCGTCCCAGCACGGAGAGCCTGTTCACCGGAGTCGGACGGCTGTTCGCCGCCGGTGTGCCGGTCGACTGGAACGCCGTGTTCGAAGGACGCGGAGCGCGGCGCGTGGACCTGCCGACCTACCCCTTCCAGCACAAGCGCTACTGGCGCACGACGGAGAAGAGTCTCGCCTCCGCCGGGCTGGAGTCCGTGGAGCACCCCCTGCTGGGTGCGGGCATCGCCCTCCCCGACGGCGGCGGCACCGTGTTCACCGGCCGGCTCGCCCCGGCCACCCAGCCCCGGCTCGTCGACCACGACACACTCGGCGTGCTGGTGGTGCCCGGGGAAGTGTTCCTGGAACTGGCCCTGTTCGCCGCCGAGCGCACGGACCGCGGCCGCGTCGAGGAACTCGACGTCCACGTGCCGTTGGTCCTGGCCGACCTCGAAGACGTCGTGACGCTGCGCGTACTCGCCGACGAGGCAGGCACCGTCAGCGTGTACGCGCGCCGCGACGCCCATGACCCCTGGGTGAAACACGCCACCGGCACGCTGGCCGCCGACGCCGCCCAGGCCGTCTGGGCGCGCGACGACGAGACGTACGCCGCGGTGCTCGACGCCGCCGCCCGTGCCGCCGTCCTGTCTTCCGACGGCGGCCGGACACTGGCCCACGCATGGCGTGGCGTGTCCGTGCGGCTGGACGCCGAAGGACATCCGGTCCTGTCGGTGGACTCGGTCGAGACCCGCCGGATCACCACCGAAGAGGCCCGCGCACACTCCGGTGGCCGTGAGCCGCTCTTCCACCTCGACTGGGTCCCCGCCCCGGCATCCGCCGCCGAGACCCCCGGACATTCCCTGTACGAGTGCCCGCCGCCGGCCGAGGCGACACCGGAAGGCTTCCGTGCGCTCACGGGCCAGGTGCTCGCCCACCTCCAGCAGTGGCTGACCGACGAGCAGTCCGCGTCCACCAGACTCGTCGTCGTCACCCGTGGTGCGGTCGACGGCAGCGACCTCGGGCATGCGGCCGTGTGGGGCCTGGTGCGTGCCGCGGAATCCGAGCACCCCGGCCGGTTCGTCCTGCTGGACCTCGACGCCGACGCCGAACTGCCCGAGGAGGCACTGCGCCTCGACGAGCCCGAGATCGCCGTCCGCGACGGGGTGATCCGGGTCGCGAGGCTGGCCCGCGTCCCGGCGACGGGCGGGGGAGTCCCCGAGTGGGGCTCGCACGGCACGGTCCTGATCACCGGCGGGCTGAACGGACTCGGCGCCCTGACCGCCCGGCACCTGGCCGCCGCACACGGCGTGAAGCGCCTCCTGCTCACCAGCCGGCGGGGCATGGACACACCGGGCGCGGCCGAACTGGTCGCGGAACTCGCCGAGTCGGGCGCCGAGGTCGAGGTGGCGGCCTGTGACGTCACGGACCGGGACGCCCTGGCGGCGCTGCTGTCCGAACATCCCCTGACGGCCGTGGTGCACTCGGCCGGCGTGCTGGACGACGCGCTGATCGCGGCGCTGACCCCCGAGCGGCTGGACGCCGTCATGCGGCCGAAGGTCGACGCCGCCTGGCACCTGCACGAACTCACCCGCGACCACGACCTCTCGGCGTTCGTGATCTTCTCCTCCGTCGCCGGCACACTCGGCGGCACCGGACAGGGCAACTACGCCGCGGCGAACGCCTGGCTGGACGCCCTCGCCCGGCACCGCGCCTCCCGGGGACTGCCCGCGCTGACCCTGGGCTGGGGCCCCTGGGCCGAGGTCGGCGGCATGGCCGACCGGCTGGACGACGCCGAACTGCAGCGGCTGAGCCGCTCCGGAATGCCACCGCTGTCCCCGGACGAGGGACTGGCGCTGCTGGACGCCGCGCTGCTGTCCGGCCGGCCCCCGGTGATGCTCCCGGTCCGGTTCGACCTGGCGACGATGCGCACGCAGGCCGAGTCGGGAACGCTCTCCGCCGTCTTCGGCGGGCTGGTACGTGTGCAGGCCCGCCGGACCTCCGGCGGCAGGGCGTCGTGGGAACGGCTCGCCGGAATGGACGACGCGGACCGGAAGAAGTTCCTGCTGGGGCTGGTACGCGGCCATGTCGCCCAGGTCCTCGGACACGGTGGCGCCGACGACGTGGAACCGCACCGCGCACTGAACGAACTCGGCCTCACCTCTCTGGGAGCCGTCGAACTGCGCAACGGACTCAACGCCGACAGCGGACTGTCACTGCCTCCGACCCTGGCCTACGACTATCCGACCTGCCTGGCCATCGCCGAGTTCCTGTACGACGGGCTGCGGCCGGGCGAGGCGGCCGCAGCCGCACCGCTGCTCGCCGAGCTGGCCCGGCTGGAGGCCGCCGTGGCCGAACTCGCGTCGGACGACGAGGCGCACGCCAAGGTCACCGCCCGGCTCGAGGCACTGTCGCGGCGTGCCAGGGACGCCCGGAGCGGAACGGACGAGCCGGTCGCCGACCTCGTGCCCGAATCGGACGAGGAGCTCTTCGAGGTGCTGAACAAGGAACTGGGCCTGCTCTGACGGACCCGGCCTCTGCTTGCGAACTTCACGGATGGGTTGATGACGATGTCGAAGGACTCCAACGACGGTCGGCTTCGCGAGTATCTGCGGCTCGCCACCGGTGAGTTGCAGCAGACTCGGCGCCGTCTGCGCGAGGTGGAGGGCCGGGAACGCGAGCCGATCGCGATCGTGGGAATGGCATGCCGCTTCCCCGGTGGCGCGTCCTCGCCGGAAGGCCTCTGGGACCTGGTCGCCGACGGCCGGGACACGGTGGGCGAGTTCCCCACCGATCGCGGCTGGGACCTGGACGGGCTGTACGACCCGGACGGGACCGGCGAGAACACCAGCTACGTCAACCGGGGCAGCTTCCTGCCCGACGCGGGTGACTTTGACCCGGAGTTCTTCGGGATCAGCCCGCTCGAAGCAGCCGTCATGGACCCGCAGCAGCGACTGCTGCTGGAGGCATCCTGGGAGGCGGTGGAGCGCGCCGGCATCGATCCGCTGTCCCTGAAGGGCAGCGCCACGGGCGTGTACGCCGGACTGGTGTACCACGACTATCCGAGCAGCGCGGTGACCGGAGCACTGGTCTCCGGCCGGGTCGCCTACACCCTCGGCCTGGAGGGGCCCGCGGTCACGGTCGACACCGCCTGCTCGTCCTCGCTGGTCGCACTGGACCTGGCCGTCAAGGCGCTGCGGTCGGGCGAATGCTCCCTCGCGCTGGCCGGCGGGGTGGCGGTCATGTCGTCACCGATCACGTTCGTGGAGTTCAGCAGGCAGCGCGGCCTGGCGCTGGACGGCCGGTGCAAGCCGTTCGCCGCGGCGGCCGACGGCACCGGCTGGGGCGAGGGCGTGGGCATGCTCGTCCTGGAACGCCTCTCGGAAGCCCGGCGCAACGGCCACCGGGTGCTGGCGCTGGTCCGGAGCACGGCGACCAACCAGGACGGCGCCAGCAACGGCCTCACCGCGCCCAACGGACCCTCCCAACGCCGCGTGATCCAGCAGGCGCTGGCCGGCGCGGGCCTCTCGGTGGCCGACGTGGACGTGGTGGAGGCCCACGGCACGGGCACGACACTGGGTGATCCGATCGAGGCGCAGGCCCTGCTCGCCACGTACGGGCAGGAGCGTCCCGAGGACCGCCCGTTGTGGCTGGGCTCCGTGAAGTCCAACATCGGCCACACGCAGGCGGCCGCGGGCGTCGCCGGCATCATCAAGATGGTCCAGGCGATGCGGCACGGCCTCATGCCCCGGACGCTCCACGTCGACGAGCCGTCACCGAACGTCGACTGGTCGGCCGGCAACGTCAGGCTGCTGACCGAGGCCCGCCCCTGGCCGGCGCGCGAGGAACCGCGCCGCGCCGCCGTCTCGTCCTTCGGCGCCAGCGGGACGAACGCCCACATCATCCTGGAGGAGGCCAGACCGGTCGAGGCCGCCGCCGAGCCGGCGGAACGCCGGGAGCTCCCGGTCGCACCCATTGTGGTGTCGGCCAGGACGCGCGAGGCGCTGCAGGCCCAGATCGAGCGCGTCACCGCCGTCGAGCAGAGCGACCTGGACGTGGCGTTCTCCGCGGCGACCGGCCGGTCGGCCTTCGAACACCGCGCGGTACTGGTCGGGTCCGAGAACATCGTCGACGTCGTCCAGGACGGACAGTTGGCGTTTCTGTTCACCGGGCAGGGGAGTCAGCGGCTGGGTATGGGGCGTGAGTTGTATGAGGTGTTTCCGGTGTTCGCGGATGCCTTTGACGAGGTGTGTGCGGCGGTGGGGCTGCCGTTGAAGGAGGTGGTCTGGGGTGAGGGGGAGGCCCTGGATCGTACGGAGTTCACGCAGCCGGCGGTTTTCGCTGTTGAGGTTGCGTTGTTCCGTCTGGTGGCGTCGTGGGGGGTGACCCCGGACTTTTTGGTGGGTCATTCGATCGGTGAGGTGGCGGCGGCGCATGTTGCGGGTGTTCTGAGCCTGGGTGATGCGGCGCGGTTGATTGTGGCGCGGGGTCGGCTGATGCAGGGGTTGCCGTCGGGTGGGGCGATGGTGGCGCTGCAGGCGACGGAGGAGGAGGTTGCTCCGTATCTGACGGACGAGGTGGGGATCGCTGCGGTCAACACGCCTTCGTCGGTGGTGGTTTCGGGTGT
>NZ_JBHXTO010000241.1:0-8090 GCF_042677425.1 Streptomyces sp. NPDC127119
CGGTCGTCCGCGGCCCGGGGGGGGGTGCCCGGGGCGGTCCCCCGCGCCCCTTGAGGGGCGCGGGGAACGGCGCGACAAGCCCCCACCCGCCCGCGGACGACATCCGACCGTTCCCTCAAAGGGGCGCGGGGAACTGCGCAGTCTTTTGTCTTTGGGGCGCGGGGAACTGCGCAGTCCTTTCAGGGGCGCGGGCAACGGCGCGGGTCACCCCCACCGGGCCGCACCTGCCCCACGGGGTGAACCCACGCCCGCCAAACCACCCCGCCCAGCAATGCGCGTTGTTCACTTGTGGTTTGCGCGAACGCTGCGGCACACCAGTAGGTGTAGCCGTGCACACCCGCCGAACCCGCCCCAGGAGGCGCCCCATGTCACCCAGCCCGCCGAGCCCGCTCCCCGGCCGCCGCAGCGTCCTGCGCGGCTCGCTCGCCGCGTCGGCGGCACTCGCCCTGCCCTCCGCCCTCGGCGCGGCCGGCGCGGCCCCGGCGTTCGCGCTGTCGGGGCGGCCCCAGGCGCGCTGGGGCGTCCAGGCAGGAGACGTGACCACGGACTCCGGCCTGGTGTGGGTCCGCTCGGACCGCCCCGCCCGCATGATCGTGGAGACCTCCGCGACGGAGTCCTTCCACAGGTCGCGAAAATGGCACGGCCCCCTCCTGGGCGCCGACACGGACTTCACGGGCACGGTCCCGCTGCGCGGCCTGCCGTCCGGGGAGCAGATCCACTACCGGGTGACCCTGTCCGACCCGGACGACCACCGCCGCACCGGCGAATCCGTACCGGGCACCTTCAGGACCGCGCCCTCCAAGCGCCGCCAGGACGTCCGCTTCCTGTGGTCCGGCGACATCGTGGGCCAGGGCTGGGGCATCAACCCGGACATCGGCGGCCTCTACGCGTACGAGGAGATGCGCCGCCGTAACCCCGACTTCTTCCTGTGCAGCGGCGACACGATCTACGCGGACGGCCCCCTGTCGTCGTCCGTGACGCTCCCGGACGGCCGGGTCTGGCGGAACGTCACCACCGAGGAGAAGTCCAAGGTCGCGGAGACCCTGGCCGAGTACCGCGGCAACTTCCGCTACTCGCTGCTCGACGAGAACGTACGCCGCTTCAACGCGCAGGTCCCCACGATCACCCAGTGGGACGACCACGAGGTCCTCAACAACTGGTACCCGGGCGAGATCCTCACCGACGCCCGCTACACGGTGAAGGACGTCGACACGCTCGCCGCCCGCGCCCGCAAGGCATTCAGCGAGTACTTCCCGATCTCCACCCTGCCGTCGACGGGTGAGGACGGCAGGATCCACCGGGTCGTACGCCACGGTCCGCTGCTGGACGTCTTCGTGCTCGACATGCGGACGTTCCGCAACGCCAACTCCCCCGACCGGCAGCCCGACGACACCGTCGGCATCCTGGGCGCGGAGCAGCTGGTCTGGCTGAAGCGGGAACTGGCGCGTTCGCGGGCGGTGTGGAAGGTGATCGCCTCCGACATGCCGCTCGGCCTGGTCGTACCGGACGGCGCGACGGACATCGAGGCCGTCGCGCAGGGCGACCCGGGCGCGCCGCTGGGCCGTGAGCTGCAGATCGCGGAGCTGCTGCGGTTCGTCAAGCACCGCCGGATCACCGGCACGGTGTGGCTCACGGCGGACGTGCACTACACCTCGGCGCAGCACTACGACCCGTCGCGCGCGGCCTTCAAGGACTTCGCGCCGTTCTGGGAGTTCGTGTCCGGTCCGCTCGCCGCGGGCGGTTTCCAGGCGAACGCGCTGGACGGCACGTTCGGTCCTGACCGGGTCTTCGTCCAGGCACCCGACAGGGCGAACGTCTCGCCCATGGAGTCGCCCCAGTACTTCGGCGAGGTCGACATCGACGGGCAGAGCGGCGAGCTGACGGTCCGCCTGCGGGCGACCGGCGGAGCCGTGCTGTTCACGAAGGTGCTGCAACCGGGGCGCTTGGGGCAGTAGTTCACCGAGGGGCGGTAGTTTCACCGGGGTCACGTGCAGGGCTCCGGCTCCCGTAATCTTCTGCCTCGTGCCGCGTACCGGCGTCATCCCCCGGTACGCGGCACGTCGGGTTGCCCCGATCTCTGGAAATTCCCGCGTCTTCGCAGGTCAGAGCGATTGTCAGTGGTCGCCTCTACGGTTTTTCCATGACGCGATCTCTGCAGGCCGTGGCCTACACCCGATCCTCCACGCTGGAATCCGCACCGGACGGCCGGCGCCTGGGACTTGAGACCTCACGGGGCACGACGCCCCGCGGTGTCGAGGACCATCCCCGTTTCTTCGCGGGCTTCCTGACGTCTCCTCAGGTGGCGTCGGCGGGGCTGCTCGCGGTGGCCGACGTGGCGGGGGCGCGCTACTACCAGCAGCAGCTGCGGTCGTCCCTGGACCCGGTGGTCACGGGCAACGGCGACCGGCTGCGTTTCGAGTCCTTCTCCGGCTGCGGCGGGGTGTACGCCCGGCTGGACGTGCTGTCGGCGGGTCTCGACGGCGGCGAGGTGGGACACGGCACGACGAACGTCGACGTCAACAACCCCCTGCGCGACGCGTTGTCGCGGATCGGCTCCGACGACCCGCTGCACATGCGTGTCGGTCCGGACGAGATGGCCGTGACCACGCTGGACGGGCCGGTCGTGGAGAAGAAGGTGCCCCTGCCGGACCGCTGGCTGCGGGGCTTCGCCGAGGCGCAGGTGACGGCGGCCGGTTTCGATCTGCGTGCCGAACTGCCCGCGGCCGAGGCCGTGCGGTTCCTGCGCTCGCTGCCCCGCTCCGGTGCGCGCGGCTCCTCCCGGGGTGTGCAGTGGGTGGTGCCCGCGGGGCGCGTGCTGCGGCCGACGACCCGCCCGGTGCCCGGAGCGGTCTGCCTCCCCGGCCCGGAGCGGCTGGTCGCTCTCCAGAGGGTCCTGCGTCACGCGTCGGCCCTGCGGGTGTACGGTCCGGCGCTCGCCGGAAGCGCCGCGGCGGCCAGTGCCTGGGAGGTCGTGCTGCCCGGCATGCGGCTCACGCTGACGCTGTCGCCCGAGGCCTCCCGTGGTTTCTCCGGTGAGGGCGGGGTGCTCGACGCGCTGGCCACCGACGAGGCGGCCGAGGACGCGGAGCTGATCTCGGTGCTGCTGGCCTGGGAGCCCAGGATCGACGTCGGTGATCTGTCCGCGTCCTCGGGACTGCCCGCCGAGCGGGTGCGGGCGGCCCTCGTCCGGCTGGGCACCTCGGGGCGCGTGGGCTACGACACGGCGGAGGCCGCCTACTTCCACCGTGAACTCCCCTACGACGCCGAGCGCGTGGAGCGGCACAACCCCCGGCTGCGGGCTGCCCGGGATCTCGTGAGCGCGGGCGCGGTCGTCCTGGACGGCGCCCTCGGCACGGTGACCGCGCAGGACGGGCACGCGCACCGGGTCCGTGACGACGCGGGAGTGCTGAGCTGCACGTGCCTGTGGTGGGCCAAGTACCGCGGCGGACGCGGGCCGTGCAAGCACGCGCTGGCGGTACGGATGGTCCACCGCGGCGCGGTGTCCGGGCAGGCGGAGGTTCTGGTCGACGGGGGTGCGCGATGAGCGGTGCGATGTCGGTGGTGCGTGACGCGGTGCCGGTGAACGGGCCGGTGGGTGGGGCGGTGTCGAGGAACGGGGTGGTGGCGGTGAACGAGGTGGTGCCGGTGAGCGACGCGTTGCTGAAGGCCGTGCGGGCGGGGCGGACGGGTGAGGCCGCGGGGCTGCTCGACGGGATGACGGACCCCGAGCGGCGGCTCTGTCTGCCGGCGCTCAAGGAACTGCGCAAGGAGTTGCGCACCGAGCCCTGGAACGCCACGTCCCGCAAGGCGTACCCCACGCTGCACGCGGCCGGGGCGGCCTGCCACACCGGAGCGGCCGGTACGGCGGCCTGGATCGGCGCGGCCGACATGCGCTGGTCCCAGGCGTCCCCCGCGGTCCTTCTCCATGTGCTGGGCGACCGGGAGCGGGACTGGCTGGGCAACCTCGCGCAGCGCCTCGCGGACCGCCCGTCGACCTCACAGGTGCCCTACGAGCTGATGGCGGGGCTGGTACGGCTGTCCGGTTGCCCGGTGCCGACGACGGAGACCTATGTGGTCGGCTGGGTCGAGCAGATCGGCAGCCTCTGGCAGCGCGGTGGCTCCGTCCTGGACCGGCTGCGCCAGGATCCGTACACGGCGCGGCTCGTGGCCGCCCTCTTCGAGATCCCGGACATCGGCAGCAATCTGGACTGGCTGTTCGGTGACGGCCCCGAGAGCTGGATCGACGCTCTGGCGAGGCTCACCGAGGAAGGCCTTCTCGACCGCAGGGCCATGGTCGACTCCTGCGTCGCCCGGCTGCTGCGCGGTGTCGTGGCGTCCGACTGCCGGGTCTTCCTCAGGCTGTTGACCGCGCTCGCGCCGACCAGGGACGAGGAGCGGGAGCGCGTGGCGGACTGGCTGGCGCTCGCCTCCCACCCGGTGTCCACCGTGGCGGCGCACGCCCGGTCGGTGCTGGGTTCGCTGGCGCTGGCCGGCGAGATCACGCATCGGCAGCTCGCCGAGCTGTCCGCGGTCGTGCTGTTCCGCACGGAGAAGAAGCTGGTACGCGCCCAGCTCGTGCTCCTCGGGAAGGTGCTCCGGCGCGACCCGTCGAGCGCGGCGGAGCTGCTGCCCGCGGTGGCGCACGCCTTCGGGCACGAGGACACGGACGTCCAGGAGCGGGCGCTGAAGCTGGTGGAGCGGCACATCGGCGAGATCGGCACGGCGGACCAGCGGGCGCGCGACGAAGTGGCGTCCGGCGCGGCCCAGTTGAGCGCCGGTCTGCGCGTACGCGCGATCGCGGCCCTGGGGCTGGATGTGGACGAGCTCGCGCCGCAGCCGCACCTGGAGCTGCTGCCGCCCGCGCCCGAGCCGTCACGGCTCGCGCCCGCGCCGGACACGGTGATCGAGCTGGTCCAGGAGGTCGGAGCCCTGATGGTGGCCGCCGACACCGACATGGCCGTGTTCGAGCGCGCCCTGGACGGCCTGGTGCGGCACACGTACCTGCGTCAGGAGGAGCTGGCCGAGGCCCTGAAGCCGGCGCTCGCCCGTACCTGGTGGATGGCCACCGACCGTCTGTACCACTCGTCGGACGAATACTTCCGGCGTGATCCGTACGGCCTTGAGGTGGTGCTCGCGGCCCTGCTGGGCCGGGTGCGCACGTCCACGCTGCTCAAGGCACATCAGCACGGTCCGGTGTCGGACCCCTGTGTGCACAGCGCACTGTCCGCCGTCTTCAACGCGCGGCTGTGGGAGGCGGCCTACCGGGTGCGGACCGACCCGATGCCGTTCCTGCTGGCCACGCCCACCTGGTCGTCGGGGTTCCTGGAGCCCGACGACCTGGTGGCCCGCCTCGCCGAGTACCACCGGCTCGGCGCCCGGCCCGGCGAGGCCGACTTCACGCAGGCGCTCCTGCGGGTGCGCCTCGACGACCGTGCGGTGAGCGAGGCCGCCGCCGGGCGGGCCGCCGCGCTGGGCACGGTGGAGGGTGAGCGGCTGGCCCGCCGGCTCCTGAGCGAGAGCCCGGCGGCACCCACGAGCACCCGCCACGCCTCGGCGGACCGCGTCCTGCTCGAACTCGGCGAGCTCGGCGGGCTGCCGGCGGAACTCCCCCTGGCGTTCCGCCGGCTCGGCCTGCCCGTGGGGGTCTTCGAGACACGCAAGTACTGCCCCCACTACTGGAACCAGGTCGAGCGGCAGCACTGGCTCGCCGTGGTGCCCGGGCAGCGGGAGGTGGTGGCCGCGCGGCTGGTGCGCGAGGTCTCGACGGTCGCGGTGGAGGACGTCCGGGGTGCGGCGGCGGTCCTGCCGCTGCTCGCCGAGGCGGAGGGCGAAGCGGGTGACGCCGTGCACCTGTGCGTGGCGTACGGGCTGGGCGCGCGCCATCCGGAGGACCGGCTCAGTGCGGTGGACGCCCTGCTGGTGCTCGCCGCGCGAGGGCAGTTGGACGCCAAAGGGCTCGGCGGGGATCTGGGGCAGTTGGTGCGCAAGGGGGCGGTGAAGCCGCTGCGGCTCGCCGAGTCCGTACGGACCGCGGCGACGACCGGAGCGTACGCCACCGTCTGGTCGATACTCGGGGCCGCGCTGCCCGCCCTGCTCGCGGGGCTGGCCGCGGACCGCGCCGCTCCGGCCGCCCGCGGGATGGGCGAACTGCTGGCCGTCGCCGCCGAGTGCGCCGAGCGGACCGGCGCGCACGGCGATGTGGAGCATCTTGCGCAGGTGGCGGAGCGGAGCGGTTCGTCGCAGCTCGTGGCCCAGGCCCGCCGGCTGCGTGCCGCGCTGGAGCAGGGGGTGGCCGCCTGACCCGGACAGCCGTGGCCGACCAGGTCGTTCAGCCAGGTGGGCGACTTGCGCGGGGGAATCGTAAAAAATGCAACAAAAAAGACAGATGCACACTTAACCGATCAGTCACAAAGCGTTCGCGATCACGCAACACCCGTACTTCACAGTGACGGTATGACTCCGGACATGTCTGATGTGACGCGTGCGAAAAACGGCCGGCCGGTCCACCACTGGCGCAGGGACCTCGTCGAACTGGCCGCTCTGTTCACGGCGGTGGCGGTCGCCGACGCCGTGGCGAACCTGATCGGGCACGGCCCCGACGGGCCCGCCCTTCTCGCGATCTCGGCGGTCGCGCTGATCGCCACGGCGGGCTTCCACACATGGTGGTCACGCCGCCACGGTCACGCGCCCCCGACAGACGATACCGGCGCCCGGCCGGCCGCATCCGCGCGGCGGGCCGGGCTGACCGGGGGCGACCCGAGCGCGCCTGAGACCGATGCCGGCGACGGCTCCGGTGCGGGCTCGGGCCCCGGTTCCGGCGGGACCGTGCTGTGGCGGATGCGGACCACCGTGCGGGACGAGCCGGGTTCGCTGGCCGCGCTGTGCATGGCGCTGGCGGAGCTGCGGGTCGACATCCTGAGCCTTCAGACGCATCCGCTGGCCGAGGGCACGGTGGACGAGTTCCTGCTGCGCGCCCCCGCGCCGGTGGCGGCGTCCGAGGTCACGCGGGCGGTGTCGCTGTCGGGCGGTTTCGGGACCTGGATCGAGCGGGCCGACGCCCACGACCTGGTGGACGCGCCCACGCGTGTGCTGGGCCTGGCCACCCGCACGGCACTGGACGCGGCTGAACTACCCTTGGCGCTCAGGCAGTTGCTGGGGCGGTGCACGATCCGTTCGCTGCCCGCCACAGCGGTGCGCGGGGATCGTCCGGAGGCGGGGGCGCCCGTCGAAGGGGCGCTGGAGGACACGGTGATGCGGTTGCGCGCACCGGAAGGTGGAGTGATCACTGTGGAGCGGCCGTATCTGCCGTTCACGCCGACGGAGTTCGCCCGGGCCAGGGCGCTGGTCGAGCTGGACGCACGACTCGGCCCGCGGGTCCCGCGCAGCCGGGACGTACTGACGCTGCCGCAGGGCAAGGACATCATCGTGCGCCGTGCCGACGCCGGTGACGTCGAGGCGGCGAAGGCCATGCACGAGCGGTGCTCGCAGCGGACGTTGAGCATGCGGTACCACGGGCCCGTCGGCGACGCGGACAAGTACCTCAAGCACCTCCTCAGCCCGCACTTCGGGCGCACGCTCGCCGTGCAGACCGCGTCGGGGCGCGTCGTCGGGCTCGGACATCTGCTGTGGGACGGCGACGAGACGGAGATCGCCCTGCTGGTGGAGGACGACTGGCAGCGGCGCGGGATCGGCGGTGAACTGCTCGGCCGCCTGGTGGCGATGGCCGTCGAGGCCGGCTGCGACAGCGTGTACGCCGTCACGCAGGCCGCCAACACCGGCATGGTCGCCGCGATGCGTGGCCTCGACCTCCCCCTCGACTACCAGATCGAGGAGGGCACCCTCGTCATCACGGCCCGCCTGGAGACGGCGTCGCCGCACGCGGAGACCGCCGGGCACGAGCGCGAGCACTCCGTGCGCGACTGACGGGACAGGACGGCCGACGAACACGGGCAGCACGGGCACGGGCCCGTAACGGTGGCGGGGCCGGCCCGGGTTGCGGGGCCGCCCCCCGCGCGGGCGCACCACCAACCCGCGGGGGCTGGGTCTTATAAAAAACAGACGCTGCCGACGATTTATGGGGGGTTGTTATC
>NZ_JBHXTO010000242.1:0-8036 GCF_042677425.1 Streptomyces sp. NPDC127119
GCGTTGTTGTGTGCGGCCCGGTGGGGGTTGGCCGCGCAGTTCCCCGCGCCCCTCAAGGGGCAAAAGCCGGGGGCGGAGCCCCCGCTTTTGAGGGGCGCGGGGAACTGCGCGCTCAGCCCCCACCGGGCCGCGGATTCTTGGGGGCGCGGGGAACTGCGCAATCCTTTGGGCCCGCCCCCACCGGCCCGCAGCCTGCTCACGACCCAGCCCCCCCGGCCCCCAGGGAACGTCACTGCTTACGTGCGGCGCCCGCCAGGATCCAGCCCTCCACCGCCTCGTACTGCCGTCGGTGTTCCTCGCCCGCCCGCCGCCCCGAGGCGACCGTGCCGAGCCAGCCGAGGGCGAAGCCCAGTGGGATGGAGACGATGCCGGTCGTGGTGAACGGGAACCACGTGAAGTCGTGGTCGGGGAACGCCGAGATGGGCGACCCGGACACGAGATTCGTACCGGTCATCAGGATCAGCGTGCCCAGCGAGCCCCCGATGAGCGTGCACAGCAGCCCGGCCCGGGTGTACCGCCGCCAGAACAGGCTGTAGACCAGCGCGGGCGCGATCGCGGAGGCGCCCAGGCAGAACGACAGCGTGACGAGCGGCTGCAGGCTGTGGTGCTGGACGAGGGTGGCCAGCACGATCGCCGGGATGCCGACGGCCGCCGCGGACGCCCGCGCCAGTGTCATCTCGCGGCGCGGTGTGAGCGGTTCCTTGCGGTGGGCGAAGACGTCGTGGGCGAGGGAGTTGGCGCAGGCGAGGATCATGCCGGCGACGGAGGCGAGCAGTGTCAGGAAGAGCGCGGCGGTGACGGTGGTGAAGAGGAACGTCTCCGCGGTGGAGACGTCCGTCCCGAACGCGGCCCGGGAGCCCAGCAGGTACGCCGTGTTGCCCTGCGGGTCGGCGCCCGCGATGGCCTCGCGGCCGATCAGTGCGGTCGCGCCGAAGCCGACGACCGTGATGACGAGGACGAACAGGGCCACGGCCGGTACCGCCCAGGACATCGACCGGCGTACCTGGCGGGCGCTGCCCGCCGTGTACATGCGCATGGTGATGTGCGGCAGGCAGGCGCCGCCGAGTACGACGGTGAGCTGGGCGCTGATCATGTCGAGGCGTGGGTTGGGTCCGGCCGAGAACTGCAGGCCGGAGCTGAGGAACGCCGACCCCGCGCCGCTGTTCTGGGCGGCCTGGTCGAACAGATCGCCCAGGCTCCAGTCGAACCTGGCGAGGATGAGCAGGGCGACGACGGCGCCGGAGCCGAGCAGCATCACGATCTTCAGGATCTGGATCAGCGCGGTGCCCTTCATGCCGCCGATCGCCGCGTAGCTGATCATCAGGATGCCGAGGCCGATGATGCAGCCGGTCTTCAGGCCCTCGCTGGAGAAGCCGAGGATGAAGGCGAGCAGGTCGCCGGTGCCGGCCAGTTGTACGAGCATCAGCGGGAGCAGCGCGGTCAGTGTCGCCGCGCACGCGGTGATCCGTACGGCCCGGCCCGGCATCCGGCGGGCCAGGGCGTCGCCCATGGTGAACCGGCCCGCGTTGCGCAGGGGTTCGGCCAGCAGGAACATCAGGAGCATGAGGGACAGGGCGGTGCTCAGGGCGAGTACGACGCCGTCGTGGCCGAAGAGCGCGATCACGCCGCCGGTGCCGAGGACGGTGGCGGCGGAGATGTAGTCACCGGCGATGGCGAGGCCGTTGCGCATGGGGGAGAGGCTGCCGTAGCCGGTGTAGAACTCGTCGAGGTCGTCCCGGTCGGGGCCGGTCATCACGCAGAGCAGCAGGGTGATGGTGGCCACGACGGTGAACGCCACCAGGGACATCGCCTGGGCGGAGTTGCTGAAGCCGGTCACCGGTGTGCCTCCGTGTGCCTGGTGTCCAGGTCGGCCTGTTTTCTGAGCCGCTCGGCGATCGGGTCGACGGTCCTGCGGGCGGTGTACTCGTACAGTCCGATCGCGGCGCCGGTGACGGGGACCTGGATGAGGCCGAGGAGCAGGCCGACGGTCAGGCCGTCGGTCACCTCGTCCGTCATGAGGGAGGGCGCGGTCGCGGACAGGACGAGGAACAGGGTGAAGTAGCCGAGGGCGGTCAGGGTCGCCACCCGCCGCTGCAGCCGGTACGCGGAACGCAGCACCCGGATGTCGCTGTGCTGTCCGAGTGCGCTGTGCCGGGGCCGGTGCGGTCCGGCGGGTCCGGGCTCCGGCTGCTGCTGCGGCGTCCAGGGGTAGGTGGAGTAGGACTGCGAGGAGCTGTGCGGCGGTTGGTGCGGCGGACGGTGCGGTGGAACGGGGTACGACGGGGACGTGTCGTATGACATCCCGGTTCTCCTTGCGTGGCTCGGGCCCGAAACGGACCGCAGGGAGCGGGGGGTGGAACGACGACGCACGTTACTCGCAGGTAGCCGAGGGACGCGAGGGTTTTGACAAACTGATTGGTCGGTATGCGCTTACTTCGCTGACCTGGGGTGTTACCCGCGTTAACTTCTTTACGTCCGTTTCGAGGGTGTCCACTTGCGGCCGAAGTGACCCGTGGTTCCGGATCGCCGCGCGACCCTCAGTCGCCGGGGGTCTTGAGCACCGGGAAGCGGCGCGGGGCCATGAACAGCAGGACCAGGAAGGCGAGTGCCGCCGCGCAGGCCGCGCCGAAGTAGACGGCGTGGACCGCCTCCGCGACCGCCCGGCGTACGTGTTCGGCCGGTGCGCCCGACTCCAGGGACGCGGTCACCGAGTCCAGGTCGCCCGCGCCGCCCAGCCGGGAGGCCAGCACGCCGTTGGCGACCGCGCCGAAGAGCGCGGCGCCGATCGTCTGGCCCGTCTGCCGGCAGAAGAGGACGGACGCGGTGGTCGTACCGCGTTCCGCCCAGTCGACGGTCGACTGGACCCCGATGAGCAGGGGCAGTTGGAAGAGGCCGAGCGCCCCGCCGAGCAGGAGCATCAGGACGGCGGGCTGCCAGGCCGCGCCGGGGTAGGGCAGGAACGGGAAGGCGAACAGGATCAGCGTGGCCGTGCCGATGCCGAGCATCGCCGTGCTGCGGAAGCCGATGCGCCGGTAGACGTGCTGGCTGAGGGCCGCCGACACCGGCCAGCTCAACGTCCATACGGAGAGCACGAATCCGGCGGCGATGGGGGTGAGCCCCAGCACCGACTGCGCGTACGTGGGCAGGAAGACGGTCGGGGCGACCATGAGCAGGCCCAGCGCGCCGAGCGCGAGGTTCACGGCGGCGATGGTGCGCCGCCGCCACACCCAGCCGGGGATGATCGGTTCGGCGGCCCGGCGTTCGACGAGCACGAGGGCGCCGATGAGCCCGAGTCCCGTACCGAACAGCGCAATCGAGGGCGCCGACAGCCACGGCCAGACCACCCCGCCCTGCACCAGGGCCGTCAGGAGTACGCCGCCGCAGGCGAAGACGGTGAGCGCGCCCGCCCAGTCGATGCGCGGGCGGCGCGCGGGGGCGGCCCGTTCGGGCTCGTGGAGGTGGCGGACCAGCAGCCACAGGGCGACCGCGCCGAGCGGCAGGTTGATGAGGAAGATCCAGCGCCAGTCGGCGTACGAGGCGAGCAGCCCGCCGATCGCGGGGCCCGCGATCGCCGAGGTGGCCCACACCGTGGACAGCTTCGCCTGTATCTTCGGGCGCTGCTTGAGCGGGTAGAGGTCGGCGGCGAGCGTCTGGACCGTCCCCTGGAGGGCGCCGCCGCCGAGGCCCTGGACGATCCGGAACGCGATCAGCGCGGCCATGTTCCAGGCGAGCGCGCAGAGCAGGGAGCCGAGCAGGAAGAGGACGCAGCCGGCGATCAGGACCGGCTTGCGGCCGAAGGTGTCGGAGAGCTTGCCGTAGACGGGCAGGGTGACGGTCACCGCGAGCAGATAGCCGGAGAACAGCCACGAGAAGACGGAGAAGCCGCCGAGGTCGCCGACGATCTGCGGGACGGCGGTCGACACGATCGTGGAGTCGAGCGCGGCCAGCCCCATGCAGAGCATGAGGGAGGCGACGACGGCCCGTCGGTTCCTGGCCCCGGCCCGCGCCGCGGCGGGCCCGTCCTCCGTGACCGCCGGTATCTCGGTGTCCCCCTGGCCCACAGGATTCCTTCCCCTTGCACCTATCTGCCGTGGCCACTCTCCCACTTGAGCCTCACGTCGCGGGAGGGCGGACGCCGGGAGAGCCGGAAGGTGGAGGCATCCCCGAGGAGGACTCCACCGACGGGTGGACACCCCCTAGGGGAACCTCCGTACGACGGCTCGGGGAGGGGTCGTCCCGGCGGAGGACGAGACCGTACGGGTGCCGTCCTTAACCTGGCTTTATGCCGCTGAGGGGGGCGGAGGGCGGTGCCGGGGGCGGTCTCCCGCACCTTCGGGGGTGGGGTTTTCCCCAGCAGAAGACTGCGCTGGGCACCAGCGCGGCGGACCACCCAGCGCCACCAGACTTAGGGCTGTGACCGGGCGGCGTGACCGCACCGCCGCACCGCACGACGTACTTGAACAGCGCGACGACATACGTGAACGGCCTGACGACGTACGTGAACGGCTCGACGCGGACAACCGCAGAGCACAGGCACCACAAGACACCGCAGACCGTCACCGTCCTGACGGTGACCGACTTAGGAGACATACCGTGACATCGGCTGTAACCATTCCCAGGCACGGGGGCACTGGAGAGCGTACGGCCGTTGCCGCGCGGGCACGGCAGGTCGTCAAGGCGTACGGGTCCGGCGAGACCCGTGTCGTCGCCCTGGACCAGGTCGACGTGGACATCGCGCGGGGCCGGTTCACCGCGATCATGGGCCCCTCGGGGTCCGGCAAGTCCACCCTGATGCACTGCCTCGCAGGCCTCGACACCGTCTCCTCCGGGAAGATCTACCTGGACGAGACCGAGATCACCGGGCTCAAGGACAAGAAGCTCACGCAGCTGCGCCGGGACCGGATCGGCTTCATCTTCCAGGCGTTCAACCTGCTGCCGACGCTGAGCGCCCTGGAGAACATCACGCTCCCGATGGACATCGCGGGCCGCAAGCCCGACAAGGCGTGGCTGGCCCAGGTCGTCGAGACGGTCGGGCTCGCCTCCCGGCTGAAGCACCGGCCCAACCAGCTCTCCGGCGGCCAGCAGCAGCGCGTCGCCGTGGCCCGCGCCCTGGCCGCGCGGCCCGAGATCATCTTCGGCGACGAGCCCACCGGAAACCTCGACTCCCGCGCCGGCGCCGAGGTGCTGGGCTTCCTGCGCCGCTCGGTCGACGAGCTCGGCCAGACCATCGTGATGGTGACGCACGACCCGGTCGCCGCCTCCTACGCGGACCGCGTGCTGTACCTGGCCGACGGCCGGATCGTCGACGAGATGCTCCGGCCGACCGCCGACGCCGTTCTCGACCGTATGAAGGACTTCGACGCCCGGGGGCGCACGTCATGACCGTCTTCAAGACCTCGATGCGCAACTTCTTCGCGCACAAGGGACGCATGGCCCTCTCGGCGGTCGCCGTCCTGCTGTCGGTGGCGTTCGTGTGCGGCACGCTCGTCTTCACCGACACCATGAACACCACCTTCGACAAGCTCTTCGCGACGACCTCCTCCGACGTCACCGTCTCGCCCAAGGCGGCCGAGGCCGACGACACCCCGCAGAACGGCAAGCCGGAATCGCTGCCCGCCTCGACCGTCGAGCGGACGCTCAAGGCGCAGGGCGTCAAGTCCGCCGAGGGCGCGGTCAGTTCGATGAACGTGACCGTCGTCAACAGCGACAACAAGAACATGGGGTCCAGCACCGGCGCCCCGACGATCGCGGGCAACTGGACGAAGAACGACCTGCGTTCGATGGAGATCACCTCCGGGCACGCCCCGCGCGGCCCCACCGAGGTGATGGTCGACGCCGACACCGCGGACAAGCACCACCTCAAGATGGGTGACGAGCTGCGCACCATAGCCGTCACCGGTGACTTCAAGGCGAAGATCGTCGGTATCGCCACCTTCAAGGTCACCAACCCCGGTGCGGCCGTCGTCTACTACGACACCCCCACCGCACAGCGCGAACTCCTCGGCTCCACCGGCCGGTTCACCCAGATCAACGTCACGGCCGCCGCCGGGGTGACCGACGCCCAGCTCAAGCAGAACGTCTCGAAGCAGCTCACCGCGGCCGACGGAACCTTCAAGATCCAGACGCAGAAGGAGTACGCGGACGAGAGCCGCGAAGGCATCGGCGAGTTCATGAACGTCATCAAGTACGCCATGCTCGGCTTCGCCGGAATCGCCTTCCTCGTCGGCATCTTCCTCATCATCAACACCTTCTCGATGCTGGTCGCCCAGCGCACCCGCGAGATCGGCCTCATGCGGGCCATCGGCTCCTCCCGCAAGCAGGTCAACCGTTCCGTGCTCATCGAGGCACTGTTCCTCGGCATCGTGGGGTCGATCCTGGGCGTCGCCGCCGGGGTCGGCATCGCGGTCGGCCTCATGAAACTCATGTCGATGGCGGGCATGAACCTCTCCACCGCCGACCTGACGGTCAAGGCCGCCACCCCGGTCATCGGCCTGGTCCTCGGCGTCGTCGTCACCGTCCTCGCCGCCTACCTGCCGGCCCGCCGCGCGGGCAAGGTCTCCCCGATGGCCGCACTGCGCGACGCCGGTACGCCGGCCGACGGCAAGGCCGGCTGGATCCGCGGCATCATCGGCCTGCTCCTCACCGGAGCCGGCGGCGCCGCCCTCTTCACGGCGGCCGGCGCCGACAAGGCCGCCGACGGCGCGTCGATGCTCGGCATCGGCGTCGTGCTCTCGCTGATCGGGTTCGTCATCATCGGCCCGCTCCTCGCGGGCGGTGTGGTCCGGGCCCTCAGCGCGGTCCTGCTGCGCGGCTTCGGCCCCGTCGGACGCCTCGCCGAACGCAACGCCCTGCGCAACCCCCGCCGTACCGGCGCCACCGGCGCGGCCCTGATGATCGGCCTCGCGCTGGTCGCCTGCCTCTCCGTGGTCGGCTCCTCGATGGTCGCCTCCGCGACGGAGGAACTCGACAAGTCGGTCGGCACGGACTTCATCGTCCAGGGCAACCAGCGGATCGTCCCGCAGGCCCAGAAGGCCATCGAGGACACACCCGGCCTGGAGCACGTCACCAGCTACAAGATCGTCGAGGCGAAGCTCACCTCGCCCGACGGAAAGACCGAGGACAGCGACGTCACGGCCGCGGACCCGACGTACGCCAGTGACCTGCGCCGCGAGACGCTCGCCGGTGACCTGTCGGCGGCGTACGGCAAGAACGCCATGTCGGTCGGCTCCGACTACGCCAAGAAGCACGGTGTGAAGGTCGGCGACACGATGACCGTCGCCTTCAAGGGCGGACGGAGCGCCAAGCTGAAGGTCGCGGCGATCACGGACGACGACACCGCCCTCGACAAGGGCTCGCGCTACCTGAACATCAGCACGCTGAAGAGTTACGTCCCGGCCGACAAGATGCCGCCGAACGACATGATGTTCGCCACCGCCGAGGACGGCCAGGAGAAGACGGCGTACACGGCCCTGAAGAAGTCCCTGGACGCGTACCCGCAGTACCAGGTCCGTGACCAGACCGACTACAAGCAGGAGCTCAAGGACCAGATCGGCCAGCTCCTCAACATGGTCTACGGCCTGCTCGCCCTCGCGATCATCGTGGCGGTCCTCGGGGTCGTGAACACCCTGGCCCTCTCGGTCGTCGAGCGGACCCGCGAGATCGGCCTGATGCGTGCCATCGGCCTCTCCCGCCGCCAGCTGCGCCGCATGATCCGCCTGGAGTCGGTCGTCATCGCCCTCTTCGGAGCGCTGCTCGGCCTCGGCCTGGGCATGGGCTGGGGCGCCACCGCCCAGCAGCTCCTGGCCCTGGAGGGCCTGAAGGTCCTCGACATCCCGTGGCCGACGATCATCGGAGTCTTCATCGGCTCGGCGTTCGTGGGGCTGTTCGCGGCGCTGGTCCCCGCGTTCAGGGCGGGACGGATGAACGTCCTCAACGCCATCGCGACGGATTAGCTGCCGCCGGATCGCTGCGCTGCTCGAGCGTCCACCACGGACGGGGGTCTTGGTGGGAGCCCGGTGCCGGAGAGTCTGCCGACT
>NZ_JBHXTO010000243.1:0-7946 GCF_042677425.1 Streptomyces sp. NPDC127119
GCCCGCCGCCGCGCCCCCCCACCCCCCCCCACCCCCGGGGGACCGGCCCTCCCTCCCCGGAGGGTCCCGTCACTCCCGCCAGAACGGCTCCCGCAGTTTGAACTTCTGCAGCTTCCCCGTCGCCGTACGCGGCAGCGACTCCACGAAGTCGACCCGCTTGGGCGTCTTGAAACCGGCGAGCCGCTCACGGCAGTGGGCGATCAACTCCTCGGCGGTGACACCGGATCCGTCGGTCACCACGAGCGCGGTCACCAGCTCGCCCCACTTGGCGTCCGGAATGCCGATCACCGCCACCTCGCGCACCGCGGGATGCGAGGTGATCACGTCCTCCACCTCGATCGACGAGACGTTCTCACCGCCGGAGATGATGACGTCCTTCTTGCGGTCGGAGATGACCAGGTACCCCTCGTCGTCGAGGTATCCACCGTCCCCGGTGTGGAACCAGCCGCCCTCCTGGGCCTTCGCCGTCTCCTCGGGCTGCTCCCAGTAGCCGTCGAGGTTGTGGTTGGACGCGGTCAGCACCTCCCCGTCCACGTCGACGTCCACGCGTACGCCGAGTGCGGGCGCGCCCGCCCGCCCGAGCCTGCGGGCCCGCTCGGTGGGGTCGAGGCCGTCCCACTCCTCGCGACCGCGGTTGACCGTGACGAGCGGCGAGGTCTCGGTGAGCCCGTAGATCTGGATGAACTCCCAGCCCAGTTCGACCTCCACGCGCTCGATCGTGCGGGTCGGCGGCGGCGCGCCCGCGCAGACGATACGGACCCGGTCGCGGCCCGGGATCTCGCCCTCCCAGTCGGCGGCGGCGTCGAGCACGGCGTTCAGGACGGCGGGCGCCGCGCACATCAGGGTGACGCCGTGCCGCTCGACGCGGCGCAGGATCTCGGCCCCGTCGATCTGCCGGATCACGATGTGCCGTCCGCCGACGCCCGTGACGCCGTACGGCATGCCCCAGCCGTTGGCGTGGAACATCGGGAGCGTGTGCAGATAGACGTCACGGTCGCTGATCGTGGTGTGCAGGCCGAACACGGTCGCGTTCAGCCACAGATTGCGATGGGTGAGCTGAACTCCCTTGGGGCGGGCGGTCGTTCCGGACGTGTAGTTGACGCTGGCCGTCGCGCCCTCGTCCGGCTCCGCCCAGTCCCGCGGTTCGGTGTCGGCGAGGAAGAGATCGTCGTCGTCGCCCAGGACGAACTTGTGCTTGACGTCGAGGGAGTCGAGGACCTCGGCGCAGGAGGGGTCCGCGTGGACGACCGAGGCGCCGGAGTGCCGGACGATGTAGTCGATCTCCGACGGGGTGAGCCGGAAGTTCACCGGTACGAGGACCCGCCCCCAGCCGGAGACGCCGAAGAACGAGGTCAGCAGGCGCGCCGAGTTCTGTGAGATCACCGCGACCCGGCCGCCGACCGGCACGTCCAGCCGGTCCAGTCTGGCCGCCTGCGCGCGGGCGAGCCTCGCCAGCTCCCGGTAGGTCAGCTCGCCGAGGCCTGGCCCCGGCTGTACCGGTTCGTCGACGACGGCGACGCGGTCCGGGTAGACATGGGCCGCGCGGTCGAGGAAGTCACGGACGGTCAGCGGGTAGTACACGACAGCACCTCCGGTTCGGTGGTTCCTTCCTACCTCGCCGGACCGCCCGCGTACCCCGTGGAGCCGTCGCGGATCTCTGGCGACCCATTGCGGACCGACGCGCCCGAAGAGTACTGTCCGACACACCTATTCAACATGTTGAGTATCAGTGAGCAAGAGAGATGAGAGGTGGATGATGACGCACCCCTTCCGCAAGGCGGTCGAGGACGGCGACCACGCGGCCGTCGTCGACCTGCTCTCCGAGGACGTCGTGTTCACCAGCCCGGTGGTCTTCAAGCCGTACGCCGGGAAGGCGATCACCTCCGCGATCCTGGGCGCCGTCATCGAGGTGTTCGAGGACTTCCACTACGTCCGCGAGATCGCGGACCCCGGTGGCCGTGACCTCGTCCTCGTCTTCGAGGCGCGCGTGGGGGACCGCACCCTCCAGGGCTGCGACATCCTGCACTTCGGCGAGGACGGCCGGATCGACGACCTCACCGTCATGGTCCGCCCCCTGTCGGCGGCCCAGGCGCTCCAGGCGGCGATGGCGGCCCGCTTCGACGCCATCGACAAGGAGGCGTCGGCCGCCACCTGACCGGCACCGGCGGTTAGCCTGATCTCCGGCCCGAGATCAGGAGACACCGCGCATGACCAGCCCCCGTCCGGAGACCGTGGACGAACCGGCGGAACCCACCGCGCCACACCGGCGCGCGCCGGTGTGGCGCGGACAGGGGCCGGTCGTGGCGGTGGTCGCGGTGGGCGGCGCGGCCGGTGCGTCGGCGCGCTACGGGGCCGCACTGCTCTGGCCCGCGCGGACGGGCGGCTTCCCGTGGACCACGTTCTGGGTCAACGTTCTCGGCTGCTTCGTGATCGGCGTCCTCATGGTCCTGGTCACCGAGGTGTGGGCGCCCCACCGGCTGGTGCGCCCCTTCTTCGGCACCGGCGTGCTGGGCGGCTTCACGACCTTCTCGACCTACGCCGTGGACATCCGGGGACTGATCGGCGAGGGCCACCCCCTGACCGCTCTCGCCTACCTGGCGGCCACGCTCTTCGCGGCCCTCGCGGCCGTATGGGCGGCCGTGGCGCTGACCCGCCGGGTGGCGGGTCGGCGGAGCGCGGGGCAGGTCCCCTCGTGAACTGGGTCCTGGTGATCGTCGGAGGCATGGTCGGCGCGCCCCTGCGCTACCTCACCGACCGCGCGGTGCAGTCCCGGCACGACTCGGGCTTCCCCTGGGGCACCTTCACCGTGAACGTCGTCGGCTGCCTGGTCCTGGGCACCCTGACCGGCGCGGCCACGGCCGGAGCGGCCTCCTCCCACCTGCAACTGCTGCTCGGTACGGGCCTGTGCGGGGCGCTCACCACGTACTCGACGTTCTCGTACGAAACACTGCGGCTGGCCGAGACCGGCGCCCGCTCCCGAGCCGCCGTCAACGCGATCGCAAGCGTGGCCGCGGGGCTCGCGGCGGCTTCCGCGGGGGTCGCCCTGGCCCAGGCCGTCTGGGCGTAGCCACCGGGCAGGGTGACCGGGCCGCCGGGCGGCCGACCTTGACAGTCACCCGCCGTGCCCCGCAGGATCACCCCCGTGAACCTGTCAGACAGCCAGACAGCTGGCGGCTCCGTGCCGCGGCGCATCAGCGCCATGGAAGCCGTACTCGGGCATCTTCGTGGTGCCATCGAGGGCGGTGAGTACGCCGTGGGGGACAAGCTGCCCTCCGAGGCGGAGCTGTGCCGACGGCTGGAGGTCAGCCGGCCCGTGCTGCGGGAGGCCCTGCGCGCCCTGCAGACCATGGGCCTGACCGTGTCACGGACCGGCAAGGGCACGTTCGTCGTGTCCACAGGCCCCGTCGAGGACCCCACCTTCGGCGACTACACGGCCAGTGACCTGATGGAGGTCCGCCGGCACGTCGAGATCCCGGTGGCCGGATACGCGGCAGTGCGCCGGACCCCCGAGGACCTCGACCACCTGGCCCACCTGCTCGAACGGATGGAGCGCGAGCGGGACACCACCGCGTGGGTCGCCATGGACACGCTCTTCCACCTCGCCGTGGCACAGGCCGCCCAGAACCCGGTCTTCCGCCGCGTCATCGAGGAGATCCGCGACGCACTGGCCCGCCAGTCCGCCTTCCTCAACGAGCTCGGCGGCCGTCGCGAGCAGTCCAACCGGGAACACCGCGCCATCGTCGAGGCCCTCGTCGACGGCAACGCGGCCGACGCGACCGACGCCATGGCCCACCACCTCGACCGCGTCGAGACGACCCTCACCGCGATCGTGCGCCCCGAGCGCACCGACCCCGCGGGCACCCCCACAGAAGGCGGAACCAAGGCGTGAGCGAGCAGTCCCTCGAAGAGCACGAAGAACAGACGCAGCCGGCGGAGACGAAGAGGAGGGCGAGCGCTCATGTCGACGCCGGTGACGCGGGGTACAGCAAGTCCCTGAAGTCCCGGCACGTCAACATGATCGCCATCGGCGGGGCCATCGGCACCGGCCTCTTCCTCGGCGCCGGCGGCCGGCTCGCGGAGGCGGGCCCGTCCCTCTTCATCGCGTACGCCGTCTGCGGAGTCTTCGCCTTCCTCGTCGTCCGCGCCCTCGGCGAACTCGTCCTGTACCGGCCGTCCTCCGGCGCCTTCGTGTCGTACGCCCGGGAGTTCCTGGGCGAGAAGGGCGCGTACACCGCGGGCTGGATGTACTTCCTGAACTGGGCGACCACCGGAGTCGCCGACATCACCGCGGTCGCCACCTACACCCACTACTGGGGCATGTTCTCCGACATCCCGCAGTGGGTGATCGCCCTGATCGCGCTCGCCGTCGTGCTCACCGTGAACCTCATCTCGGTGAAGATCTTCGGCGAGATGGAGTTCTGGTTCGCCATCGTCAAGGTCGGCGCGCTCGTCGCCTTCATGCTGATCGGGATCTTCGTCCTGGTCACCCAGCACCCCGTCGACGGAGCCACCCCCGGCCCCTCCCTCATCAGCGACAACGGCGGCCTCTTCCCGAGCGGTCTGCTGCCGATGCTGCTGATCATCCAGGGTGTCGTCTTCGCGTACGCCTCCGTCGAACTCGTCGGTGTCGCGGCGGGCGAGACGGAGAACCCCGAGAAGATCCTGCCGAAGGCCATCAACTCGATCATGTGGCGCGTCGGACTCTTCTACGTGGGCTCGGTGCTCCTGCTGTCCATGCTGCTGCCCTGGAACAAGTACACCGCCGGGGAGAGCCCGTTCGTGACCGTGCTGTCCAACATCGGCATCCCGGCCGCGGGCGGCGTGATGAACCTGGTCGTGATGACCGCCGCCATGTCCAGCCTCAACTCCGGGCTCTACTCGACCGGCCGCATCCTGCGCTCCATGTCGATGGCCGGCTCGGCGCCCAGGTTCACCTCGGTGATGAGCCGCAGCCAGGTCCCGTACGGCGGAATCCTGCTGACCAGCGGTATCTGCGTGCTCGGCGTCGGGCTCAACTTCGTCGTCCCCGCCGACGCCTTCGAGATCGTGCTCAACTTCGCCGCGCTCGGCATCCTCGCCACCTGGGGCATGATCATGATCTGTCATCTGCAGTTCTGGCGGAAGTCCCAGGAGGGCGAGGTCGACCGCCCCGGCTACCGGCTCCCGGGCTCGCCCTGGACCGAACTCGTCACCCTCTTCTTCCTCGCCTCCGTCCTGGTCCTCATGTACGCCGACGGGGGAGCGGGCCGCACGACGGTCCTGTGCCTCCCGCTGATCGTGGCGGCGCTCGTGGCGGGCTGGTACGGCGTACGCGCCCGGGTCGCCGCCGTGCGGAACGGCCAGGTGGACGCATGAGCACCGACTCCCTTGCCGGATGCGGGAGTTCGCTCGGCGCGGCACCCTCCGTCAGGGAACCGCTGCACGCGCCCGTCGCCCATCTCGTACGCGGCGGTGTCATCGAGGGCATCCACTACGGCTCGGTGGTCGTGCTGGCCGCCGACGGGACCGTGGACCTGCAGATCGGCGACATCGAGGCGGCCTTCTACCCGCGCTCGGCGCTCAAGCCCGTCCAGGCGGTGGCGATGGTACGGGCCGGGCTGCCCCTCGACGGCGACCTGCTCTCGCTGGCCGCGGCCAGCCACTCCGGCGAGGAACGCCACCTCGCCGGCACCCGGCGCATCCTGGAACTCGCCGGACTCACCGAGGACGATTTGCGCAACGTCCCCGACCTGCCCTTCGACCCGGTCGTCCGGGAGGACTGGATCCGCGACGGACGGCTCCCGTCGAGGCTCGCCCAGAACTGCTCGGGCAAGCACGCCGCGATGCTCTACACGGCACGGCTCAACGGCTGGTCGCTCGACGACTACCTCGACCCGTCGCATCCTCTCCAGCAGGCGATCGAGGAGATCGTCGAGGACCTGACCGGGCAGTCCGTCGCCCAGGTCACCGTCGACGGCTGCGGCGCCCCGCTGTTCGCCGTCTCGCTGCACGGCCTCGCCCGCGCCGCCGCCCGGATCACGACCGCCCCGCCCGGCACGCCCGAGGCGCGGGTGGCCGACGCGATGCGCGAGCACGCCGAGATGGCGTCCGGCTCCGGCCGCGACGTCGCCGCGCTGATGCGTGCCGTACCCGGGCTGCTCTCCAAGGACGGATTCGAGGGCGTGCAGGTCGCGGCGCTGCCGGACGGCCGGACCGTCGCCGTGAAGATCGCCGACGGCGCCGACCGCGCACGCGTACCCGTCACCGCGGCGGCCCTCGCCCGGGCCGGCGTCGACCCGGCCGTACTCACCGAGTTCGCCGGTGCGCCGCTCCTCGGGGGCGGCGCGGTGGTGGGCCACATCCGGCCGACCCGCGCGCTCGACCAACTGACGGAGCCGCCGTCGGCGGCGCTGTCGGGTCGGCCCGCCTGACCCCCTCGCCGCACCTCGCGACTCCCGGCAGAACTGCCGGAAAACTCCCGGAAAGAAGAACCGCACCGACATGAACGTCCGCAGTGAGCACGACCTGCTCGGCGACCGTGACGTACCCGCCGAGGCGTACTGGGGAGTCCACTCCCTGCGCGCCAGGGAGAACTTCCCCATCACGGGCATGCCGATCTCCGCGTACCCGCACCTGATCGAGGCGCTCGCCGCGGTCAAGGAGGCCGCCGCCCTCGCCAACGAGGAACTCGGCCTGCTGGAGCCCGCGAAGGCGGCGGCGATCGTCGGGGCCTGCCGGGAGATCCGGCAGGGGAAGCTGCACGACCAGTTCGTCGTCGACGTCATCCAGGGCGGGGCCGGCACCTCGACGAACATGAACGCCAACGAGGTCGTCGCCAACCGCGCGCTCGAACTGCTCGGCCACGCCAAGGGCGAGTACGCGTTCCTGCACCCGAACGAGCACGTCAACCTCGGGCAGTCCACCAACGACGTCTACCCGACGGCCGTCAAGGTCGCCACGGTGTTCGCGGTGCGGGGGCTCCTGGACGCGATGTCCGTCCTGGAGGACGCCTTCGCGGGCAAGGCCGTCGAGTTCCGCGATGTGCTGAAGATGGGGCGCACGCAGTTGCAGGACGCCGTACCGATGACGCTCGGGCAGGAGTTCTCCGCGTACGCGGTGATGCTGGACGAGGACCGCAGCCGGCTCGCGGAGGCCGTCGAACTGGTCCACGAGATCAATCTGGGCGCGACGGCGATCGGGACCGGGCTCAACGCGCCTCCCGGCTACGCGGAGGCGGCGCGCCGGCACCTCGCCGACATCACCGGCCTGCCCCTGGTGACGGCGGCGAATCTGGTCGAGGCGACCCAGGACTGCGGGGCGTTCGTCCAGATGTCCGGGGTGCTGAAGCGGATCGCGGTGAAGCTGTCCAAGGTCTGCAACGACCTGCGGCTGCTGTCGTCGGGGCCGCGGGCCGGGCTCAACGAGATCAACCTGCCGCCGGTGCAGGCCGGTTCGAGCATCATGCCCGGCAAGGTGAATCCGGTGATTCCCGAGGTGGTCAACCAGGTCGCCTTCGAGGTGATCGGCAACGACGTCACCATCACGATGGCGGCGGAGGCGGGTCAGCTCCAGCTGAACGCGTTCGAGCCGATCATTCTGCACTCGCTGTCCGAGAGCATCACGCATCTGCGGGCGGCCTGTCTGACGCTCGCCGAGCGGTGTGTCGTGGGGATCACCGCGAACACGGAGGTGCTGCGGGCGGCGGTCGAGAACTCGATCGGGCTGGTGACCGCGCTCAATCCGTACATCGGGTACTCGGCCGCGACCGAGATCGCGCGGGAGGCTCTCGCCACGGGGCGGGGGGTGGCGGAGCTGGTCCTGGAAAAGGGCCTGCTCCCGGCGGACCGCCTGGCGGCGGTGCTCCGGCCGGAGGTGTTGGCGGGTGGCTCGGGCTCCGGCGCGGGCTGGTACTCGTAGGCGTAGGCGGCCTCGGGCTGGGCCGGGGTCTCGGCGACGGTGTTCCACGC
>NZ_JBHXTO010000244.1:0-7768 GCF_042677425.1 Streptomyces sp. NPDC127119
CCGGTGGGGCCCCTCGCACCCGCTCGACCACGCCTGAGGGCCCGGTGGGGGCCGTTCGCGCAGTTACCCGCGCCCCTCAAAAGCGGGCCTCCGCCCCGGCTTTTGCCCCTTAAGGGGCGCGGGGAACGGCGCAATCTTTTGTCTTTAAGGGGCGCGGGGAACTGCGCGGTCAGCCCCCACCGGGGCCGCAGGTTCAAGCGCTCGGTCAGCGGGGGGGGGTGCCCCTCAGGGGCGCGCTCGGCCCCCGCCGGGGCCGCGGGTCAGGACGGGGTGCGGGCCGCCGTGAGGAGGCGGGTCACGTCGTCCGTGCAGATCGTGAGCGCCGCACCGACCGTCGTCAGAGCCTCCCGCTCAGCCGGCGTGTACGGCCCGTCCGCGAGAGCGATCCGCGCCCCCTGGAGCAGGATCGCCTCCCGCCCGGCAGGCGCGAGGTGCGGAGCCAGCGGATCCAGCGCCTCGTGCAGCTCTATGGACAGCCCAGGCCCGCACGGCTCCCCGAAGATCCGCCCGGTGTCCGCCGCCAGCGCCTCCACGAGCGCGGCCAGCTGCTCCTCCGTACAGTCGTCGAACCCGGCGGAGCGAACCGCCCCCGCGGCCGTCTCCAACGACGTACGGGCGCACGTACCCCCCGCCGCGAGCACCGCGAGAGCGACCGTGTGCACGGCATCCCGCAGCATCGCCGAGAAGCGCGTCGTCGTCGGATGGTCGAGGACGTCCGCGCTGTAGTGGTGGCCACAGGCCGCGCACTCGACGACGGGCCCGGTCTCCCCGCGCGGCATGACCGGCACGCCGAGGCAGGTGAAACGGCGACGCCCGGTGAGCCGCTGATAGTTGCGGTCACCACCGCACCCCGGGCAGAAGAACTCGCCGTCGCCGACGGTGGTCCACGCCGTCCTGGTTCCGAGGATGCGCGAAACGCCCATGGTGCCGGCGCGGACAAACCGGCCGTTTCGTCCCCATCCTGGCAGCACGCTCGCACCTCCGTAACCCCACGGCAACATCGCCGCGTTGGCGTGATGTTAGCCACATTGTTGATGCGGAGTCAGTACCCCGGGAGAGGCCACTCATCGACATGGCCGGATAAACGCAGCGGTCCCGCCCGCCTGCGAGGCGGACGGGACCACAGAAACGCAGGTGAACGGCCTTATCGGGTGGCGCGGTTGACCGCGGAGACGACAGCCTTCAGTGACGCGCGTGTCGTATTCGCGTCGATGCCGATTCCCCACAGAACCTTGTCGCCGATCGCGACCTCGATGTACGAGGCGGCCACCGCGGAGGCGCCCTCGCTCATCGTGTGCTCCTGGTAGTCCAGCAGCCGGGCGTCGACCCCGATGCCCTGCAGTGCGTGGAAGAACGCGGAGATCGGGCCGTTGCCGGTACCGACCAGGGTGGTCTCGGCGCCGTCCACCTCGGCCTCGACGGTGAGCGTGTCCACGCCGTCCTTGTCCGTCGTGGACTGGCCGTTGCGGACCTGGACGCGGCCCCAGGGGTTGTCGGGGTTCGGCAGGTACTCGTCCCGGAAGGTCGCCCAGATGTCCTTCGGGGTGACCTCGCCGCCCTCGGCGTCCGTCTTCGCCTGGATGATCCGCGAGAACTCGATCTGCATCCGGCGCGGCAGGTCCAGCTTGTGGTCGTTCTTCAGGACGTACGCGATACCGCCCTTGCCGGACTGCGAGTTGACCCGGATGACGGCCTCGTACGAGCGGCCGACGTCCTTGGGGTCGATCGGCAGGTACGGGACGGCCCACTCGATGTCGTCGACGGTGACGCCCTTGGCGGCGGCGTCGGCCTCCATCGCGTCGAAACCCTTCTTGATGGCGTCCTGGTGGGAGCCGGAGAAGGAGGTGTAGACGAGGTCGCCGACGTACGGGTGGCGGGCGTGGACCTCCATCTGATTGCAGTACTCGGCGGTGCGCCGCACCTCGTCGATGTTCGAGAAGTCGATCTGCGGGTCGACGCCCTGCCCGAACAGGTTCATGCCCAGGGTGACCAGGTCGACGTTGCCGGTGCGCTCGCCCTGCCCGAACAGGCAGCCCTCGATACGGTCGGCGCCGGCCATCAGCGCCAGCTCGGCGGCGGCCACCGCCGTACCGCGGTCGTTGTGCGGGTGGACGGACAGGCAGACGTACTCGCGGCGGGACAGGTTGCGCGACATCCACTCGAAGCGGTCCGCGTGCGTGGAGGGGGTCGAGCGCTCCACGGTGGCGGGCAGGTTCAGGATGATCTCGCGGTCCGGGCCCGGCTGCCAGACGTCCATGACGGCCTCGCAGACCTCCAGGGCGAAGTCCAGCTCGGTGTCGGTGAAGATCTCGGGGCTGTACTGGTACCCGAAGGTCGTCTCGGGGCCCAGCAGCTTCTCCGCGTACTCGACGACCAGGCGGGTGCCGTCGACGGCGATCTGCTTGATGTCGTCCTTGGAACCTCGGAAGACCACACGGCGGAAGACGGGGGCGGTGGCGTTGTACAGGTGGACGTTCGCGCGCCTGGCGCCCTTCAGCGACTCCACGGTCCGCTCGATCAGGTCCTCGCGGGCCTGGGTCAGTACGGAGATCGTCACGTCGTCGGGGATCGCGCCCTCTTCCTCGATGATCGAGCGCACGAAGTCGAAGTCGGTCTGCCCCGAGGCCGGGAAGCCGACCTCGATCTCCTTGTAGCCCATCGACACCAGCAGGTCGAACATCTCACGCTTGCGCGCGGGCGACATGGGGTCGATCAGAGCCTGGTTGCCGTCACGCAGGTCGGTCGAGAGCCAGCGGGGAGCGGAGGTGATCCGGTTGTCCGGCCACGTACGGTCGGGGATGTCGACCTGGTCGTACGGGCGGTACTTGTGGATCGGCATGGAAGTGGGCTGCTGGCGGTTCGCCATGATGCGAGGGCTCCTCTTGGTCCGCTTGATCCTCGGAACCGGTGGGTTCTCGAATCCGAGGGACGGCCGACGGCGCAACGCCAAAACTCCGCGGGGAGGGGGTCGGCCTCGACTACAGGCCCTCGCCGCGGCAGCTAAGGAGAAGCAGCCCGAAACGCATGATGCTCCGCATGTTATCGGAGTGGGGCGGTGCCCGATCCCCCGTATCACTATGCGGGACGAGGCACCCCCCCTCAAAAAGACTGCGCAGTTCCCCGCGCCCCCAAGAACGCCCCCGCACCCACCGTCGCACGCACACGTCAAAGATCGCGCAGTTCCCCGCGCCCCTGAAAGCGATTCCCGCACCCACCGTCGCACGCACACGTCAAGAATTGCGCAGTTCCCCGCGCCCCCAAGAACGCCCCCGCACCCACCGTCGCACGCACACGTCAAAGATCGCGCAGTTCCCCGCGCCCCTGAAAGCGATTCCCGCACCCACCGTCGCACGCGCGCGTCAAGAATTGCGCCGTTCCCCGCGCCCCTGGGGGGGTGGCCGGGGGGTCGCAGGCGACAGCGCACGGCCGCCCCCATCCCTCTAGGGGCGCGGGGAACTGCGCAGTCTTTTGGTTTTTAGGGGCGCGGGGAACTGCGCGGCCGGCCCCCGCCGGAGCCGCACGCGTACACGAAACCGGACTCCGACGCCCCCTTATCCGCCCATTTCACCAATCATGGTTGCCCCTAGTGACAGTCACGTCACACAGTGCAATGGTGCCGGTCATGACGACATACGGGGGCTTCGAGCCCGTCTTCTGCACCATCATTCCGCCCCACGTCCTCGACACCCTGTCCAAGGCAGAGGACCGGGTGCTCGCCGGCAAGGCCCGCCGCACCCTGGAGCGGGACGCCTTCGAGCGCACCCACCGCCGGCTGACGACAGTGCTCGGCGCACCCGCTCTCGCCCCGCCGAGCGGCGCCGCCGCGGACAAGCCGAGCCGCACCATCTACGACGCGAGGCACAAGCAGGATCTGCCCGGCAAGAAGGTCCGCGGCGAGGGCGACAAGCCCGGCAAGGACTCCACCGTCAACCGCGCGTACGCCGGCCTCGGCGCGACCTTCGACCTGTTCCTGAAGGCGTACGAGCGCAACTCGATCAACGGCGAAGGGCTGCCGCTGAACGCGACCGTGCACTTCGACGAGGAGTACAACAACGCCTTCTGGAACGGCGAGCAGATGGTGTTCGGCGACGGCGACGGCGAGATCTTCCTCGACTTCACCATCCCCGTCGACGTCATCGGCCACGAGCTCACGCACGGCGTCACGCAGTACACCGCGAACCTCACGTACTTCGGCCAGCCGGGCGCGCTCAACGAGTCGATGTCCGACGTCTTCGGCTCGCTCATCAAGCAGTACACGCTCGGCCAGAGCGCCGCCGAGGCGGACTGGCTGATCGGCGCGGGCCTGCTCGCCCCGCGCGTCACGGGCACGGCCCTGCGGTCGATGAAGGCCCCGGGCACGGCGTACGACGACGACGTGCTCGGCAAGGACCCGCAGCCCGCCACGATGGACGACTACGTCCGCACCGGCCGCGACAACGGTGGGGTGCACATCAACTCCGGCATCCCCAACCACGCCTTCTACCTGGCCGCGACCGCGCTGGGCGGCAACGCCTGGGAGAAGGCCGGAAAGGTCTGGTACAGCGTGCTGACCGGCGGCGAGCTGGGGTCGCAGGCGAGCTTCTCGGACTTCGCGAAACTGACCCTGGCCCAGGCCCGCACGCTGTTCGGCGAGGGCGAGGAACTGCAGGCCGTCACCAAGGCCTGGGAACAGGTCGGGGTACCGACCGGCTGAACGGACCGTGGCTCGGGCCCGCGATTCGTACTAGACAGGGACCCATGCGTATTCAGGTACGACGCACCGGCGGATTCGCGGGCATCGAGCGGCACGCCGAGGTGAACACCTCGGGCCGCGCCGACGCCCAGGACTGGCACGCCCTGGCCGAGCAGGCGGTCGCCGCCGGCCGGGGCACGCCCCCCATAGGCGTTCCGGACGGCTTCAGCTACCAGATCACGGTGGACGGGAAGACGGTCTACTGCGCGGACCCGCGGCTGACGGACGAGCAGCGGAAACTGATCTCAAGAGTCCTCAAGGAGGGCGCGTAGGCTTCCGGCGAGGCCATGACGGAGCCGGTACGAGGCCAGTACGGGACCAGTAACGGCCAGTTCACGCAACGCCGTTGACTTCGCTCACCACCGGTACCGATGATCGCGCGCATGACTGACGCGGCGACGAACCCGATACCCCCGTTCCCGGCCGGCTTCCTCTGGGGGGTCTCCACCTCGGCCCATCAGATCGAGGGCGCGGCGGACCTGCGCGCCCCTTCCGTGTGGGACGCCTTCACGGCCGAACCGGGCCGTGTGAAGGACGGTTCGACGGCCGCGGTGGCCTGTGACCACTACCACCGCTACCCCGAGGACGTGGCGCTCCTGCGTGACCTCGGGGTGGACGCGTACCGCTTCTCCATCTCCTGGCCGCGGGTGAACTCCCCCGGCGGCCTGGACTTCTACGACCGGCTGGTCGACGAGCTGTGCGCGGCGGGCGTACGCCCCGTCCCGACCCTCTTCCACTGGGACCTGCCCGTGTCGGAGGCGGAGGCGGGCGGCTGGCTGGAGCGGGACACGGCCAGACGGTTCGCCGAGTACGCCGCGCTGGTCGCCGCCCGCCTCGGCGACCGGATCAGCAAGTGGATCACCCTCAACGAGCCCGCCGAACACACCCTGCTGGGCCACGCCCTGGGTGCGCACGCGCCCGGCAAGCAGCTCCTCTTCGACGCGCTGCCCGCCGCCCACCACCAACTGCTGGCCCACGGTCTCGCCGTACAGGCCCTGCGGGCGGCCGGGGCCACGGACATCGGGATCGCCAACTCGCACGGCCCGACCTGGCCCGCCTCCCAGGAACCCGCCGACCTGGAGGCGGCCGGCTTCTACGACCTGCTCCTCAACCGGCTGTTCGCCGACCCGGTGCTCCTCGGGCAGTACCCGGACGGCATCGGCGAGCTGATGCCCGGCGACGCCGAGGACCTCGCGGCGGACCTGAAGATCATCGGTCAGCCGGTCGACTGGTACGGCATCAACTACTACGCGCCGACCAGGGTGGGCGCGCCGCAGGGCTCCGAGATCGAGTTCGGCGGACTGACCATGCCCGCCGAACTCCCCTTCTCCGTGAGGGAGATCGAGGGCTACCCGGTCACGGACTTCGGCTGGCCGGTGGTCCCGGAGGCGCTCACCGAACTGCTGCTGGGCTTCCGCGAGCGGTACGGCGACCGGCTCCCGCCCGTCGTCATCACGGAGAACGGCTGCTCGTACGAGGGTCTCGACGACCAGCGGCGGATCAGCTACCTGGACGGTCATCTGCGGGCCCTGCACAAGGCGTACGAGCAGGGTGTGGACGTCCGCGGATACTTCGTGTGGTCGCTCCTCGACAACTTCGAGTGGGCCGAGGGGTACGCGCGCCGCTTCGGCCTGGTGCACGTCGACTTCGAGACGCTGGAACGGACCCCGAAGGCGTCGTACCACTGGCTGCGGGACGTACTGCGGACACAACGGACCGCGCCGCGGGCCCAGGGGTGACGGGGCCCACGCACGGCCCCGCACCCGAATTGGCGCTCTCCGAGCCCGTCGAGCGGGTGGGCCGGGGCTGGACGGCGACCCTCTCGCTCGCCAACGGGGCGATCTGGGTGGGCTGGTTCGGCCCCCTGCAGATCCTCCTCGCCTCTCAGGCCGAGGACTTCGCACCCGGTACGGGCCTGTCGAAGGAGGCGGTCCTGGCCTGGGTGACGGGCGCGGGCGCGCTGGTGTCACTGCTCGCGAACCCGGTGTTCGGCGCCCTGTCCGACCGTACGACGTCCCGCTGGGGCCGCCGCACCCCGTGGATCGTGGCGGGTACGGCGGGCGGCGCGCTGTCGCTGCTGCTCCTCGGGGCCGCGGGCGGCCCGTGGACCATGGCGCTCGGCTGGTGCCTGGCACAGCTGACCCTGAACGCGGCCTGGGCCGCCGTGACGGCCGCGGTGCCGGACCGGGTGCCGCGCCGCCAGCGGGGTTCGGTGGGCGGCTGGCTGGGCGCCGCCCAGATCCTGGGTGTGGTCGGCGGCACGGGCCTGGCGACGCTGGCCGGGGGCGTCACGGCGGGCTACGCGGCCTGTGCGGCCTTCACCGTGCTGGGCGTCCTGCCGTACGTGCTGCGCCACCGGGACATCCGGCTGCCCCGCGCGGCCCGGCCGCCCTGGTCCTGGCGCCGCTTCCTGGGCTCCTTCTGGCTGAGCCCGCGCCGCTACCCGGACTTCGGCTGGGCCTGGCTGACACGGTTCCTGGTCAACCTGAGCAACAGCCTGGGAGTCATGTACCTCCTGTACTTCCTGCGGGACCGCCTGCACCACTCCGATCCCGAACAGGGCGTCCTGATCCTGACCTCGCTGAACGCGACGATGCTGCTCGCCACGGTCGTCGTCGCCGGCATGTGGTCGGACCGCGTGGGCCGCCGCAAACCCTTCGTGACCTGCTCGGGCGTCGTCATGGCGATCGCGGCCGGCGTGATCGCGGCCTGGCCGACGTGGACCGGCACGGTGGTCGCCTCGGCGCTCCTGGGCCTCGGCTTCGGCGTCTTCGCGTCGGTGGACTTCGCGCTGATGACGGACGTACTGCCGAAGGCACGGGACCGCGGGAAGGATCTCGGCGTGATCAACGCGGCGAATGCCGTTCCGCAGGTCGCTGCGCCGGTGCTGGCCGCGCCGATCGTGACGTATCTGGGGGGATACCGGGTGCTGTACGCCGTGGCGGCGGTGATCGGCCTCGCGGGGGCGGTCCTGGTGAACCGGATCAGGGGCGTGGACTGAGGGGTGACCCACTCAGGGGCTCCGCCCCCGAACCC
>NZ_JBHXTO010000245.1:0-7732 GCF_042677425.1 Streptomyces sp. NPDC127119
TCTCAGCCCGTCCGGCGTTTGAGGACCGGGGGTTCGGGGGCAGCGCCCCCGAGTCAGTCCTGCACCCCCTACCGGCCTAGCCCCGATGACGGGAATCTCAAGGGGCACTTAGGGTAAATAGGATGAACGAGGATTGCCCTGATATCTCCGTTGTTGTGATCGTCTACAACGACGAGGCCCGGCTGGACACAGCCGTCCGCTCCGTGGTGGAGCAGACGCTGCGCAACGTCGAGGTCGTGATCGTCGACGACCGGAGCACGGACCGTTCGTACGAGGTCGCGCGCGGGCTGGCCGCGAGGCACCCCGGACGCGTACGCGCCTTCCGGCCGGACGAGAACAGCGGAGGCTGCGGCGCGCCCCGCAACCGCGGGATCGCCGAGGCACGCGGCACGTACGTCCTCTTCCTCGACAGCGACGACGTCCTCGAACGCAACGCCTGCCGGAACATGCTGGAGGCGGCCGAGACGACCGGCGCCGATCTCGTCTCCGGGCTGTGCGTACGCGTCCACGTCGACTCGCGGGGCGGCAAGGAGGTCAAGTGGTACCCCTGGCTGTACACCCGCACCCGCACCCTGGAGTCGGTCTCCGAGCTGCCCGACCTGCTGGTCTTCGACACGTTGTCCACCAACAAGTGTTACCGCCGGGAGTTCCTGGTCAGGGAGGGTCTTGAGTTCCCCGTCGGTATTCACTACGAGGACCTGCTCTTCTCCGCGCAGGCGTACGCGGCGGCCCGCAGGATCACCCTCATTCCGAACCGCGTCTACGACTGGCGGGTCGTCGACAAGGCCGCGGCCAAGTCCATCAGCAACCGCCGCGCCGAGATCGCCAACTTCGCGCACCGCATGGAGATCCACCGACGCGTCGACCGGCTGCTGGCCGAGCGGGGGCTGGCGGATCTGAAGTTCTTCAAGGACGTCAAGTTCCTCAAGCACGACCTGGTGCTGCATCTGCGCGACCTGCCGTTCCGGGACGCCTCCTACCGACAGGAGTTCGCCGCCATCGCGCGCGGCTATCTGGACTCCATCGACCGGGCCGCCTTCGACGAGGTCGAGCCCATCCACGCCATCTGCGCCTATCTGCTGCGCGAGAGCGACTGGGACAACCTCCTGCCGGCCGTGGACACCCTCACCAACCGCGACAAGATCTCCTCGCTGCTCGTCGAGCGCGACGGCCGCGTCTACTGGTGCGCCGAGCACATCGACGACAGTGACGGGGGCGAGAAGGACTTTGCTCGGCACGTTCTCGATGTCACCGCACTCGGCTATCACGTCAAACCCGTCGAGAAGATGTTCCTGCGCAACGTTCTGACCGGGTATGAGCAGGCCACCGGTACCGTCCGGCTCGCCGGGCGCATCACCAATCCCCTCGGTGTCGTCCCGGCCGGCGCCCGGCTCGCCGGTGAGCTGGAGTTCGGCGCCCGCCGCAAGGGCGTGCGCTTCCAGACCTTCCGCTTTCCCGTCCGCACGCTGCGGCACGAGGGCGAGTTCATCGCCTGGGAGGCGTCGGTCGACCTCGCGCGCGGGCTGCGGCCCCTCGGTGTCGTGGACGCCGTGTGGGACGTACGGCTGCGTCTGGACGTCGACGGCGTACGCACCACCACCCGCCTCACCGCCTCCGAACCGGGTCTGGCCGTCGGCCGGTCGCCCGTCCGGCCGCGGCTCACCCGGCTGGTCGCCGACCACATCGAGCCCGAGGTCTCCGCGCGCGGCCACCTCGCCTTCCGGGTCCCGACCCGGGAGAAGGTCGACGCGCTCGTCGGACGAGGGGTGCGGGGGACGCCCGGCCGGCTTGCCAAGTCCGGGTACCGCAAGGCGAAGAGGGTGCGGCGGAAGCTCACCTCGGGGGCCACCAAGATCCGCGTCTATCACGAGGTGTTCAGCCGGCTGCCCCTGAAGAAGGGCCTGGTCGTCTTCGAGAGCCATCTGGGCCGGCAGTACAGCGACAGCCCCAGGGCGCTCTACGAGGAGATGCGGCGCCAGGATCTCGACTTCGACGCCGTGTGGTCGTACGCCGGCCGCCCCGAGGGCTTCCCGCCCGACGCCACGCTCGTACGCCGCTGGTCGCTGCCCTATCTGAAGGCGCTGGCGCGGGCGGAGTTCTGGGTCGACAACCAGAGCTACCCGCTGAAGCTCACCAAGAGGCCGCGGACCACGTACATCCAGACCTGGCACGGGTCGGCGCTCAAGCGGATGGGCTTCGACGAGGCCGAGTGGAAGCTCAGGAACCGGGGCGCTCAGGAGGAGCAGCAGCGCGTCCTCGACCGCTTCGACCGGTTCCTGATCCGCTCCGAGCACGACGTACGCACCCTCGCCCGCGCGTTCCGCCTCAAGGAGCGCACGCTGCTGCGCGTGGGCTATCCCCGCAACGACGCGCTCGTGGCGGCCCGGAGGCGCGAGGAGGAGACCGGTGTGCGGGCGCGCGGGCCGCTCGCCGCCGAGCTGGGGATCCCCGACGACAAGGCCGTCCTGCTGTACGCGCCCACCTTCCGGCAGCACGGCGGCAAACAGCGGCGGTTCGAGCTGCCCTTCGACGTGGAGCGGTTCGCCGACGAGTTCGGCGACCGGTACGTCCTGCTGGTGCGCTCGCACTACCTCAACCACGTCGTGCTCCCGCCGTCCGTGCGCGGGCGCGTCGTCGACGTGTCGGCCCGCCACGACGTGACGCCGCTGCTCGCGCTCGCCGACGGCCTGATCACCGACTACTCGTCCGTGATGTTCGACTACGCGCTCCTCGGCCGGCCGCTGTTCTTCTACGCCTACGACTACGAGGAGTACGTGCACGAGGGCCGCGGTACCTACTTCGACCTCCTCGAACGGGCGCCTGGCCCCGTCGTGCGCACCGAGGAGGAGCTGTACGTGGCCCTCGCCTCCCTCGACGAGCAGGTGGTCAAGTACCGGGAGGCACGGGAGGGGTTCGTCGCGGAGTTCGGCGAGTACGACACCGGTACCGCCGCGCGCAGCATCGTCGACCAGTTCTTCGCCCCGTGGAGGCGCGCATGACCGCCGGGACCGACCAGGGCATCCCCGCGACCGCGGATCGCGCGGATCCGCGCCGGGACGTCTTCTTCGTCTCCAACAGCGTCGACGAACTGGGCGGGGTGACCAGCTGGTCGCACCAGATGGCCCGGCTGTTCACCGGGCGCGGCCATCGCGTCCACGTCGTCGGCATCACACCGTCCGAGGTGCCCCAGGAACTCGGCGGGCTCCCGTACCCGACGACGACCCTGTACGCCGGGCAGCCGCCGCGGCCCGGCCGCGCGCGCGAGGCGAGCATGCGCGAGGAGGCCGTGAAACTCACCGCCCTCTTCCGGGCGGCGCGGCCCGGCGCGGTCGTGATCGTCACGCAGGTGTGGGCCATGGAGTGGGTCGCCCGGGCCGACACGCACGGCCTGACCGTGATCGGGATGAGCCACGAGTCGTACGCGTACTCCAAGGCGTCCTCACGCTTCCACCGGGTGCGCAGGCACTACCGGGACGTCGACCGCATGCTGGCGCTGACCCGCGAGGACGCCGACCTGTGGATCGGGCAGGGCATGAACAACGCCTCGTACATGCCGAATCCGCTGCCGTTCATGCCGGAGGTGCCGTCGCCGCGTACCGGGAACGTGGTCGTCAGCATCGGGCGGCTGCACGACCAGAAGGGCATCGACATGCTCCTCGACACCTGGGCGGAGGTCGCGCCGCGCCACCCCGACTGGCGGCTGCGGATCTACGGCTCGGGCGAGGACGAGGAGATCCTGAAGAAGCAGTGCACGGCTCTCGGGCTCGACGGCTCCGTGGACTGGATGGGGCGTACGGGTGATGTGCCGGGGGCGCTGCGGGGCGGTTCCGTTTTCGCGCTGTCCTCCCGGGGCGAGGGGTTTCCGCTCGCGCTGATGGAGGCGATGGCGATGGGGGTGCCGTGTGCGGCGTTCGACTGTGCGCCGGGTGTGCGGGAGATCGTCCACGACGGTGAGGACGGGCTCCTCGCCGGCCTCGGCAATACCGGGGAACTGGCGCGACGCCTGGACGCGCTCATGTCCGACAAGGAGCTGCGGGACGGCATGGGTGATCGCGCCCGCGCCCATATCCAGCGTTATACGACGACCGAGATCGTGAGCAGGTGGGAGGGGTTGTTCGCGTTTCTTGAACGGTGAGGCCGGCTGATTCCGGTTGTGCGTCGGCTGCGGGCCGGTGGGGGTCACCCGCGCAGTTCCCCGCGCCCCCAGGCAGTAGGGGCGCGGGGAACGGCGCGACCAGCCCCCACGGACCCGCACCTGACCACACAACAGAACTACCCCTTCCCCCCACCCCCCGTGAACTTCTCGTACTCCTTGAGGACTTCCTCCGTGGGGCCGTCCAGCCGGAGTTCCCCCCGCTCCAGCCACAGCACCCGGTCGCACGTGTCCCGGATCGACTTGTTGTTGTGGCTCACCAGGAAGACCGTGCCCGCGCTCTTCCGCAGCTCACGGATCCGGGCTTCGGAGCGCTTCTGGAAGGAGCGGTCCCCCGTCGCGAGGGCCTCGTCGATCATCAGTACGTCGTGGTCCTTGGCCGCGGCGATGGAGAACCGCAGCCGCGCCGCCATCCCGGAGGAGTACGTCCGCATCGGCAGGGTGATGAAGTCGCCCTTCTCGTTGATTCCCGAGAAGTCGACGATCTCCTGGTAGCGCTCGCGCACCTGCTCCCGGGACATGCCCATCGCGAGCCCGCCGAGGTAGACGTTGCGTTCGCCGGTGAGGTCGTTCATCAGCGCGGCGTTGACGCCGAGCAGGGAGGGCTGGCCGTCCGTGTAGATGCGGCCGTGTTCGACGGGCAGCAGGCCGGCGACGGCCTTGAGCAGGGTGGACTTGCCCGAACCGTTCGTGCCGATCAGGCCGATCGCCTCACCCCGGTACGCGGTGAAGGACACGGACCTGACGGCGTGCACCTTGCGTACGCCCGACGCCTGCTCGGCCTTCTTCCCGCGCAGGATGCGGTTGAGCGCGGCGGTGGCACTGCCCCGGCCCACCCCGGTGCCGTTGACGCGGTAGACGATGTCGACGCGGTCGGCGACGACGGTGGGGATCGGACCGACTCCGTCGGTCACTGCGCTCTGTTCAGCCACGGCCGTACGTCTCCTCAGCCTTCCAGAAGTAGATGAACCCGCCGACGCCGGCGAGCAGGGCCCAGCCGACCGCGAGTGCCCACACGTGGTGGGGCAGCTGGCTCGCGTGGAACGAGTCGATCAGCGCGAACCGCATGAGGTCGATGTAGACGGCGGCCGGGTTGCACTGGAGGGCGAGCAGTACGGCGCGCGGCATGTCCGGGTGGCCGCTGAGCACCCGGTCGATGCTCCACATGACACCGGAGACGTACATCCAGGTCCGCAGCAGGAACGGCATCAGCTGCGCGATGTCCGGTGTCCGGGCGCCCAGCCGGGCCACGATCATCGCCACGCCCGCGTTGAACACGAACTGAAGTGCCAGCGTCGGCACGGCCAGCAGCCAGGACACGCCGACGGGCACACCGAAGCAGAGCAGGATCACGACCAGCGCGGCCATCGAGAACAGCAGCTGCTGAAGCTGCTGCAGCGCGTACGACACCGGGAGCGCCGCCCGCGGGAAGTGCAGGGCGCGGACGAGGCCGAGGCTGCCGGAGATCGCCCGGGTGCCCGCCATGATCGAGCTCTGCGTGAACGTCCACACGAACACGCCCGTGACCAGGAACGGAACGTAGTCCGGCACGCCCCGGCTCGTGCCCATCAGGACGCCGAAGATGAAGTAGTAGACCGCCGCGTTCAGCAGGGGGGTGGCCACCTGCCAGACCTGGCCGAGCTTCGCCTGGCTGTACTGGGCGGTGAGCTTGGCCGTGGCGAACGCGGTGATGAAGTGCCGGCGCGCCCACAACTGGCGGACGTACGCGGACAGGGTGGGCCGTGCGCCGCTGACGGTGAGGCCGTGGCGGGCGGCGAGTGCCGCGGGGTCGTCGTCGTACGGGGCCGGCGCCGGGGTCGCCGAGGACGGTGTGTCGAGGACCTGACTCACATCCGCTGCTTTCACTCGGGGGAGGGGCGGAGAGGGAGGAAGGGAGGTACGGGAAGCCCCAGGAGGGCTCTTTACCTGCGGTTGAGCTGCGATTGGGGACGGCTTTACGTCGGGACGGGACCGTATCGTCGTCACGTGAGCGTAGGCCGATCCGACGTCGGAACGCAACCGTTTCGTCGTCACGCCTCTATGCTGGGCCGTATGACGACGAACGCCGACGCCGACGGAGCAGCCCGGAGCCCCCAGCGGCCGGAGACGGGGCCGGAGTCCGAGTCGAAGCCGCGCCGCAGGGCCCCCGCCGGGGCGGCGGTGCTCCGGGAGGACGTCACGGAGGCGATCAGGGCCGCCGTCTTCGGGGAGCTCGCGGCCGTCGGATACGCGCGCATGTCCATCGAGGGGATCGCGCGCCGCGCGGGCGTCGGCAAGACCGCCGTCTACCGCCGGTGGCGCTCCAAGCTGCACCTGGTGCTCGACCTGGTCTCCGCGATCGCCGTGCAGGGGCTGCCCGCGCCCGACACGGGCACCCTGGAGGGCGATCTGCGCCTGCTGTACGAGGTCACCTCACGCGCCCTGCGTCACCCTGTCGCCTCGCAGGTCATCCCGGACCTTCAGGCCGAGGCGGCCCGCAACCCGGAGATCGCGGAGGCCCTGCAGAAGGCGCTGCGCGAGGGGCAGGCGGGCGTCGCGAACGGCATCGTCGAGGCGGCCCGGGAACGCGGTGAGATCCGGGCGGACGTCGACGGCGAACTGGCTCTCGACCTGATGTCGGGACCGCTGTACTGGCGCGCGGTGGTGATCCGTGGCCCAAAGCCGCCGAAGGGATATCTGGAGAGCTTGACCCGGGCCACGGCGGCGGCTCTCAAGGCGCTGTAGAGGACCGGAGACGGCCGTTCCACCTGCGGTTCGGCGGCGGCTGCCGCCCTGCTCCGGGCACCTCTCAGGGGGCGTCCGACCCCCGCAGCGACCGGATCGTTGTCATCCACGCCTCACTCTCGGGCCCTCCGGGGGCGCATACTGGAAACACGATGACGAAGCCATCCGCGCCCCGGCGCCACCTGTCCACCAGTCCCTTCAAAGCTCCGGTTGTCCCGGTCGCCAAGCACTTCGCCCTCGGTGACCGTGTGACGCACGACCAGTTCGGCCTGGGCAGGATTGTCGGCGTCGAGGAGGGCATCGCGATGCTCGTCGACTTCGGCTCCCGCCAGGCCCGTATCGTCAGCCCCTACACCCGTATGGACAAGCTCTGACGGATCCCGTCAGAGCACCCTCGCCGCGGCCCAGGACTACCTCCGGCCCGCGGCGAGTGCGTTTCGGAGCCGCGGAGCCGTGCGGCGGTTCCTAGTTCCGTCGTGCCTGCGGGTGGAGCCGCAGCCAGCCCTCCCAGGCCGACGTGATCATGTCGTCGAGGCCGTACTTCGCCTTCCAGCCGAGTTCCGCGGCGACGCGTTCGGCGGAGGCGACGACCCGCGCCGGGTCGCCGGGCCGGCGCGGTGTCACCGTGGGCGCGAGCGTGCGGCCGGTGAGCTCGTTGATGCGGTCGATCATGCGTCGGACCGAGACTCCCTCGCCGCGGCCGATGTCGAGGGTCAGATCGGTGCCGGGCGCCGCGGGCCGGCGCCGGGGCGCCGCCACATGGGGCTCCGCCAGATGGCCGACGTGGCTTTAGTCGCGCACGCAGGTGCCCTCCGGAGTGGCGTATTCGTAGCCGAAGATACGCGGCGGCTCGCC